>JAGOLG010000094.1 GCA_017994195.1 Rhabdochlamydiaceae bacterium | reverse complement strand
CCATTGGCAAAATAACGATACTCACCCGTGATGATTCGAATTTCAAAACGCAAATTTTCAAGCAGCTCTTTGATTTGTTTTTCATCTGAGAGAGGTATTTTTTCATGAAAAAGACCGTACGCCACGGATCGATACATGGCCCCCGTGTCAAAGTAAGGAAGCTTCAGCTCCCTTGCAACCCTTTGCGCAACCGTTGTTTTACCCGTCCCTGCCGGGCCATCTATCGTTATAATCATATCGATCGAATGAAAAAGTAAATGACGGGCGCCGTTAGAAGAAGTGAATCCATCATGTCAAGTATTCCTCCAATTCCTGGAATTTTGTTACTATCTTTGACAAGAGCGTCTCTTTTAAGCACAGACTCAGCAAGATCGCCTACCTGGGCTAAGACCCCAATCAGCATCCCTAGCCATGTCGCATTAAAATAGTTCAGATGCCATCCCACCAAGTGGCCAATAGAAGCTAGGAAAATACTAAGAGCGACCGCAAAGCAAAAACCTCCGACTGCACCTTCAATTGTTTTTTTAGGGCTCAGCTGAGGCGCCAGTGGACGCTTTCCGATCAATTTTCCGACAAAATACCCACCAACGTCAGTGATTTTTGTCACAGCAATCAAATAAATGAGCCAAAATCTTCCATCTTCGGTTCCAGAAGAAGGATATAAAATGGCCAGCATGAAGCTAAACGGGATTGCAAGATAACAAACGCCGAAAAATTCAACAGCCACATGAAGAAGAGCGTTATCTGCATTGCGGAAATGAGCTACAAAAAACGAAATGAAACCTAAAACAATAATGGGAAGGACAAACCTAGACCATTCGGGATAAGCAAGGACTGCATAAAAAGCCAAAACCTCTAGCATGGCCACAACCACCATCAGCGTTTTTGCCGGCTCAATCCCTTTTGCTTGGGCAAGTTTTGCATACTCCCATACACCCACACCCGTCAAAACAGCGATCGTGAGAACTAAAGCCAAGTGAACCCACGGGTGGTAAGCAAAACCAATCAACAGCGCCACAATTGCAATGGCAATGGCTGAAACGATCAAACGGTTATAAAATTCATTTTTACTTCTAAGTTTTAACATCCGACACGCCTCACCCGTTTTTGATATGCTACGACTGCTTTCATGAGCTCTAAGTCATTAAAATCAGGCCAGAGAACATCGGTGATATATACCTCAGCATATGAAATCTGCCAAAGCAAAAAATTACTTAAACGATTTTCTCCGCTGGTGCGGATCAAAAGCTCAGGATCACCCCAAGGAGCCGTATCTAAATATCTCGCAATCAGCGCTTCAGTGATGTCTTCTTTTTGAAATCTTCCAAGCTGGCAATCTTCGACAATTGAAACACAAGCCCTTCTGATATCATCTCGAGCTCCGTAATTGACCGCCAGCACGAGATCGATTTTATCTCCACCTGCCGTCGCTTTTTTCACATCATCCAGCGTCTCCTTAACATTTTGCGGGAAACGACGCGTGTCCCCGATAGTCCCCAGACGGACTCCTTCACGGACCATACGATCTTTCTGTCCGATCAAATACATACGAAAAAGTTTCATGATAGAATCAACTTCATCCTGAGAGCGCTTCCAATTTTCTGTTGAAAAAGCATAAACAGTTAAAACTTTAACGCCGAGCAATGCAGCATATTCTACAATTTTAGAAAGCGCTTCAGCCCCATGCCAATGACCCACCATCGCAGGAAGCCCTTGATCTTTTGCCCATCTCCGATTGCCATCCATAATAATAGCAATATGTTTTGGGATCCTATCCCCATCCAATTTCGGCAGATCGTCTATTGATATCGGTTCCGTTTTCATCTAAGCATCCTTAAAATAACAAGTGCAGCAAACAAAAAAGCATAAGCGGAACCCATAAAAAAAAGAAATTTTAAAAAACTTTCTTTACCATTTCAGCAATTTTGATTGAATTTTGGAGGACAACTGAGCTATTCTGACTGATTTGTCAAAGGAATATTCATGCAACGACCCAAGAGATGGCATTTTTACTTAATCATCGGCGTACTGTTTCTAACCGTATATAATATTTTGCCAACGGTTTTTTTCTATGCAAAACCGTTAAAATCCCCCATTGAGCCTAAAAGAGCCGAGACGGTAGCAATCAACATTGCAGACCGCGTCAACTCCTTAGAAGGCGAGTCCACAAGCTGGGTCGAGTCATTTTCAAAACTCA
The DNA here is from genome assembly GCA_017994195.1 of Rhabdochlamydiaceae bacterium. Lineage (GTDB taxonomy): Bacteria > Chlamydiota > Chlamydiia > Chlamydiales > Rhabdochlamydiaceae > PALSA-1444. The sequence continues at coordinate 3,421 of JAGOLG010000094.1, read as the reverse complement.
TTCAAGTAAAGCCGCTTTCGGTTCAGATCGATCCGCATAACTCTCAGCTCATTCAAGTCAAATTCAGCGACATTGCGCAGGCACAAAAGTTTCGTAAATTCCTTCCGCGCGCAGGCAGCTTAATTGGATTCCAGCCTGCTCATCTCAGCTTGCAAGACATCGACCCCACCAGCAAAACAGTTACGATTCAAAGACGCATCCCCATTCATTTTAATAGAGCCGAAATGAATTCGTATTTTCAATATACAACGCTCAAAGACAAACAAGGAAACCCCACTGACTTCTATAGAGCCCTTATTAATGACAGAGTCGTTTTTCTAGGCACCGCTCTTGGCGGACCCTCTGAAAATAGCTCTCTCATTCAAGCCGCTTTGAATAACGTCCAAGATCCGGCAGCGCAAGATCTTCTGGCCCAAGTCTGCCAAAACATGCTAAGCGTCGCCAAAGTTTTTGAGAAAAACCCCTCCATCCGTGAGCGGTATTTTGCTTCATTTTCTCAAAATGAATCCGGCGCTGGAAGACCCTTTATTGAATCGTGGATCTCTGCCCTAGAAGGACTCAAAGACCAAACACGCCTGCAGCGCATCGAACTTTCAAAAGAGAACAGTGATTCTGAGGCTGTTATTCAAGAGCAAAGAAAAGAATTTTTACAGCAAAGAGAAGCCCTACTCTCCGAATCTATCACACTCATCCGTAAACACCTCACAGAATTTTCTGCAGGCAAAACCCCACTTAACCTAGCTGCAATGACTTCTGCCCTCAAGTTAACACCTATGGGTGCCGAGCAGACTATCTCCATCGAAGGATATAACCCACTTGTCGAAAGCATTACAATCGATTGGAATAAAGGAGAAGCAAAGCTGAACCTTTATGCCGACATTCAAAACTTGCGAGAAGAACTATCCGGCCTTGACCATGAAAGAGTCGACCAAGTCATTTACAACGAAATTGCTTCCCTTTCTAGAAACTCCGGTGAAAAAGTCACCCCGTATCTCGATCATTTTGTCATCGCACTCAACGATCTTCCCGAAGCACAGTCTTTCTTAGCTTTAAAACTCTACAACATTGCAAAAGCAGAAAGCGCTACTCTTAAAGACACGCTACTGAGCAGCTGGGCGCCTACACACCCCGACCTCCAAAGAAACGTTTTCCCTATTTGGGATTACGACACGTACCAAAAACTCAGCCCCTCTGAAAAGAAACTAGGGCTTGTCATTTTTTCACCCTCCATGCTGAATCAGATGCCCCCAAAAGGGTTTAAAATGAACTCCATCTACGTCATTGCAAAAGGCGTCGAAAAAATTCTTCAGCGTTATGAAAATGAAGATTCTGAAGGTGCCAAACAATTTTTGCAAGATTTCAGCCAGCTCCGCACTCTGCTGCAAAAAAGCGGCTTTGTAGGCTATTCAGGAATTGCTTACCCCATCTCTTCCGAATACAAATCAGATTTCATCTTTGAACAAGAAGATTACTACCAAGATCTCCTTCTTGCCACACGAGAAAACTTTTCCGTCCATGGAACCAAGCGTTACGCCGTCTTAGAGTTCTCCAACTTAGAACAACGGATTTTGACAGAAAATAAAATCGATAACCAAGTCCATGAAGACCTCCTCAAGTGGAGAGATGATTATAGAGCAGCTCAAGTCGATATCCGCGGCATAACTAAATTCGATGTGCCGGCTCCCACAAAAAATGCACTCTTAGACAATTTAAAACTCAGCTTTGTGAAGTATTTTAGAGGCGATGAACGAAAAGTCGTTCGATGGGGTCTTGACCTCTCCGGCGGAAAAACGGTTCAACTCGAGCTCCGCGACAGCAACAACAAAGTTGTCACAAACGAAAACGATATCAAACAAGGCATGAGCGAGCTCTACAGCCGCGTCAACAAAATGGGAATCTCCGAAGTCAGCATCCGGCAAGAAGGGAATTCTATCGCCCTCGACTTTCCAGGATCTCAATCCCTTTCCGCAGCAGAGCTTGTCAAAGCCTCCTCGATGTACTTCCACATCATGAATGAAAAAATCATGACAAACCCCCATCTTGCAGAAACAACAAACCGTTTTCTCCAAGAAGTGTGGAATGAAGCCGTCGTCACCGGTAAAAAAGAAAGCGATGAAATCAATGCTATCGCTTGGCGCCATTTATACGGAGAGTCGTCCAATGCTGACGCCGTAGAGCCCCGCAGCGCTGCCGCAAAAACACTCTACGATCAAGGCCTTCGCTTAGCCCATCCTCAAGACACCAATGGAAGCTCCGTGCTCGATACCACGCTTTCCAAAATCACCCTCTACCGAGGAAATGATTTTACAGAGTGGCATGGACAAACACATCCCCTTCTCATCGTCTTTAGAAACTACGCCCTTGAAGGGTCAAGCCTTGATAATATTCGAGCCAACTACGATCCCTCCAAAGGAAACTTCCTCGCGTTCGGAGTACAAAGCTCCGGCAGCGGTAAAGACGGCATCAAAATTTCTCCTCGCGACGATCTCCAAGCTTGGACTTCGCAGTTTGCAAAAGAAAAAATTTCAGGAACACAAGAGGCAGCTTACTCTCGTGGACACGGATGGAGAATGGCCGTAATTTTAAATGGATCTGTCATCACAGCTCCCACACTCGATTCTGCCTTAAGAGACAGCGCCTCCATCACAGGAAGTTTTACACAACGAGAAATAGGCCGTCTCGAGTCCGATCTCAAAGCAGGCTCGCTCAGCTTTACACCCCGCATCCTCTCTGAGAAAAACGTCAGCCCCGAGCTCGGCGGAAAAGAACGCCTCCACGGAATCATCGCAACCATTATGTCACTCTTCTTAGCCATCGGTGCCATGATTGCTTACTACCGCTTTGGCGGAGTTGTCGCCTCCGGCGCCGTTATCATCAACCTCTTAATTATGTGGGCAGCTTATCAAAACTTAGGCGCAACCCTCACCCTCGCAGGAATCGCAGGCGTCATCTTAGCAGTCGCCATGTCTGTCGACGCCAATGTCCTCGTCTTTGAAAGGATCCGAGAAGAATTTGCACTCACAGGCCGCATAGGATCCGCTGTGCACGCAGGATATCGAAAAGCGTTTTCAGCTATCATCGACTCCAATATCACCACATTGATTGCAGCGCTCATTCTGCTCAACTTTGATGCAGGACCCATCCGCGGATTTGCAGTCACACTGATTATCGGAATTGTTTCATCCCTTTTCTCCTCACTATTTATGACACGATTCTTCTTCAGCTGGTGGGTTTTAAATCCCGAACACCGCGAACTCAAAATGTCCAACTTTATTAAGTCATCTCATTTTAACTTCTTAAAGTTCACAAAACCGACATTGATTGTTTCTGCAATTGTGATCGCCATTGGATCTTTCTTCCTCATCACGCATAAACAAAACATTCTCGGCATGGACTTCACAGGCGGTTATGCACTCACCGT
>JAGOLG010000093.1 GCA_017994195.1 Rhabdochlamydiaceae bacterium | reverse complement strand
CCAAGTGTGAATTTTAAATTCGACACCTTTAAAACGGGGGTCTGACTTAAGCCACTCCATGTATTCTTGCGCTGCCTCTACCGAAGCGCTCATCTGCCCATTGATTCCTTCCTTAGAAATGTAAATCCTTCCTTGAACATTGCGGCCTGAAAAAAACTCTTTATGCCGAAACACTTCAAGGGCCGGATCTTCTAAGGGAGTGAAAAAATAATAAGCTAAAACTTGGTAGTCCATAAGGAGACAAGTATAGAACTCTTTCCATCTAAAAACAAGGCCATGCGATTCAATTTATCATTTACACTTGTAGAAAAACGTACTGTGCACTAAAATTGCACTTTTTACACGTGATTTGGAGAGACAATGGTACGTTATACAGGCCCTAAAAACCGCATCGCTCGTCGATTTGGCGTCAATATTTTTGGTCGTGCACGCAATCCCTTACTGCATAAGGCTAACCCACCAGGTGCCCATGGAGCTAAGAGAAAAAAGAAATCTGACTTCGGACAACAGCTCGAAGAAAAACAAAAACTCAAAGCCATTTATGGCATGATCAACCAAAAACAACTCGTGCGTTATTATAAAGAAGCGCTCCGTCAAAAAGGGGTTACATCCCACCTCTTCCTTAGACGTTTAGAGTGCCGTTTAGATAACGTTGTGTACCGCCTTAGACTCGCTCCAACGATTTTTGCAGCCCAGCAGCTCGTGACCCATGGCCACGTGTAAGTCAACGGCAAAAAAGTCGACCGCAGATCTTTTGAAGTAAAGCCTGGAATGGTGGTTTCTATTAAAGCTAAATCCCAGCAGCTTCCAACTGTAAAAGAGTCCGTTGAAAACACCGGCCGCGAAGTTCCAGGATATATGGAACTCGATCCAGTAGCCTTCAGTGGAAAACTTGTCAGCGAACCGCACCTCGACCAAGTTCCATTTCCAATCCCTGTCAATGTTCCTCTCGTTTGCGAGCATCTTGCTCACACGAGCTAAATCTTAACTCCTTTGCTCTCTTTGCGAAGGAGTTACTTTAAAAATTTAATCAAATTCTTTATCATGTGAGATCAAAAAAGGTATCTCTATGAGATGGTTTGCTCTTGCTCTCTTTCTTTTTCCTGCGCTTTATGCAGATGAAACTGTTAAAACACCCGTTCATCGATTAGAATTCGGCCCTGATATTTTCTGGTCCCACTATCGCAGTGGATTTGAAGGAGACAGTAAAGGCACAAAGCTGACCGCTTCCATTGATGGTTACTATGGAGGCCTTCGATTAGGGTATGACTACTTACAACCCGATGCACTTTATGCCGGCACTAAAGCCGTGATTGCCTGGGGACGTGATAATATCCGTAAGAAAAGTTCCACCACGCATTTATCTTCTTCGAGCCAGCAGATTAAGTCCGAGCATGAACATCAAACACGGCTTTGGACTATGGTCGAGCAGCGACTGGGTTACAACTCCCAAAGCACGGTTTTTCCTGAATTTATCGTCACACCTTATTTCGGAATCGGCTGGCATTATGAAGGCACATCCTCTGACCATGCCTTCTGGTATTATGGAGCGGCAGGCCTTAAAACCATCCAGAAGTTTTATAAACGTTTCATGATCGGCGTTGATCTAAAACTCATGTATGGGTTCGATATCCATGATAAAAGCTTTGTGTCCATTACAACTACACAAGGAAAAAAAACATTCTGGGGATTTGAGACAGCCCTTCCTCTCCGCTGGCTTCTTGGATCTTCCAAAAGGTGGGACTTTGAATTCGAGCCCTATCTTTTAAAGCTTAATCTCAACTCACCCCAGACTATCGTCGGCGCCCGCTTCATGATGGGGTATAGTTTTTGAACGCTATATGCCAATTCAGTAAATGAAAAGATCATCTTGGAAAAACTCCCTATCATCGACCAGGAGTACATTATTTGTTAGATCCAAGACTCTATTGAATGCTTCTTGCATCATTTCTTCATTTCCAATCTTCTCAGCAATCAGATATTTAAGAATTTGGGTTTCAGTTTGCTTATTTGCATTCCTAACAAGTTCTAGATTTTCAAGTGCACCTTCAAAATGGCCTTCGAAATAGAGCCTTACAGCTAAATTATGATAAATTGCATCTTTTGATCTATCAAACTTAACATTGAACTGCGCCTCAAAATAATTTTCTAACGAATCCTCATCGGAATAGATATATGAATATGCAATAAAAGCTACAAAATTGGTTTGAGACACTTTAGCCAGCCATTCCAAATCATCCCGTTCAACCAACCGAGCAATCTCCTTGATTATTTCCAAAGCTTGATCTAGATCATCCTCTAAATAGCTGTGATAAGCTAAAGCAAGTTTTGAGTAAGGATTTTTAGGATCTAATTCGACCAATTTCTGAGCCATCTCCTCATCTTGTTCAACAAGCTTGTACAACCACTCAGAGGCAACGCACAATTCACCTGGAGTTTCTCGTTTCATCTTTTTTTCTAGATAATATAGATCTAGCCAACGTCCGGCTGCCCCCTTAAAATCTTTTTGCAAAACATGCAATTGAAGTTGAAGAACACATAGATCGATTTTTTCAGTTAGTGGAGTTTTTAACCGTTCTATCTGAATGGTTTTTAAGTAGTGTAAGAAATTGGCATAAAGCAACACAATTTCATGTTTGATAATGACTTTAAGGGTGACAATGATTTCATTGATGGATAACTGATCGAGGATTCGTTGGAAATGTGGATAACGCGTGTTGAATCTTTCTAAGACTATAGTCATCTGGCCTTTTGATGTATCTTCTTGTTCAAGGATAATACACATAGAGGCATGCAACAACCTTCTCTCAAAATAATCTCTTCCTTTACGGTCATGCGTTGGTAATAAATCTAATGCTTTTGAAAAAACATCATAGGCACATTGAGAATACCCTTTTCCTAGAACCTTACTTCCCAAATAGGCTTCTCCTAGCAGCTCATTCCATCGAAGTGGCGCTTTTTCTTCTTCAACGATCAGCAATAACAGACCTAGTGCTTTATCAAGAAAACCTGCTTGCAGATAAATGATCATGCGATCGATAGCAAAATTGTCTAGCTCGCTTGGGCGCATCTTATGTTGAGCTAAATAGAGTCGATCGTAATCAAGCTCCATTTGATAAATCATTTCTTTTCTGGCTTCTCTTCTAACAATACCTTCTACACCCTCTGTCCTATTCAACAGCTGTCTTAAGCAATTCAAAGTAGGAAGCGCCAGTAACATATTGCCTAGATCTAGCCAAAAACGATTCAAACCTAAAAAATAGGAGAAGAAATGATTTGCAGAACTTTCCTTAGGCTCTTTTGGCAAATGGATTTGTCTTTCATATGGCACGAGTTGGTCTATTTTTCTTTCCTTATGCAATCGAATTAAGACCTGACATATCCACCACCCCTTCAAAGTTGAAAATCGGATCAATCCCTCTCTAGCTTCTAGATAAAGAGAGAAAAGTTGTTGAAAATCTCCTTGATTAATTAAATCCAGCATTTGAGAAAAAATAAGCTGAATCTTTTCATGCTCTTTTTCTATTGCCTTTGCAGTTGAAACTTCGATGAGACTTTTAGAAAAAGCCAAACCGATTCCAGCTTTTTTTGTTCTCAAGCTCCATTGCAAACTTCCTTGTTTTTTAGGTGCTATCGCTTGGTCTTTTTTTGCCTCCGAGATTGCTTCATTCACAAGCCCATGCTCCCAAAACATGTCATTCTGACTAAGATTGAATCCGTCTTCAAACACTAATTCAAAAAGCCTTTGTATTCTTGTTTTCCAGCTATCAGGTTGGTTCCCGGCCCATTTCCAAGAAATGGACCATCTTTCAAGATGGATATCTTTCCAGATCTCCTGGGTTTCTGAAAAAAAACTAATAGCTTTACATACTGATGCAAGACGCCCGAGATCTTGGATAGAGCTCTTTCGAAAAATTAGGCAACTAGACTGCTGGGTTACGAGTGCAAATACAGACTCGCTCAGTGCCGGCTTCCAACCATCTGAAAAAGTAGGTACTGGTTTTGGATGAATTAGTTTAAGACTCATAGTTCAGTTACCTCAGCATCATAAAATAGTAAATAGTTTAGTGCCGAGTATTGAATTTTAGCAATGTTTCATGCAATCCGATGAACTACATCCAAAGCGCCTGAATCGGGACTGCCCACAGATCGTCGTCCAAGAACTGGATCTCTGTGCCTGGATGCAAAATGATTCCACGCTTAAAGTTGTGCTTGGCTATTTTTTTAAGATGTTTCAGCCCTTTTAAATCATCTGAGTTAAGCGAGCGAGTAAGCTTGACCTCAATTCCTACAATGGAGCCATTGGGTTGTTCTAAAATAAAATCAACTTTGTAATCTCCATCACGAAAATGATAAAGCTCAAAGGAAGTTTCCAGCCAGCTCTTTTGTTTTAGTATTTCTGCAAGAACAAATGTCTCAAAAAAATGCCCTGTAAGAGAGGGATCATTTTTTAATCGAATTTCATCAATATCAATCAATTGCGCCATCATTCCTGTATCGCAGATATAGACTTTGGGCGATTTTACAATCCTTTTACCCAAATTGTTAAACCAAGCAGGAATAAAATGAATAAAAAAGATTGCCACTAAAACATCAATATATCGACGCAGGGTCATTGAGACCATTCCCATGGATCTGGATAAATCAGCGATGTTTAGAACCAAGGATGAACGCGTCGCTAAAAGTCTAAGCAGGCGTGGAAAATCTTGAAGACCTTCAATATTTGAGATATCTGTCACATCTCTCTCAAGCATCGTCTTAAGATAACTTTTAAACCATCGTTTCACATCTTTAGGTTCTTTCAAAGGCTGCACCAGAGGAAATCCACCTCGAATCATCTTTTGGTAAAGCATTTCTAGCGGCATCTCTGGAACTTTTTCGATTTTAAATTCTTGTGCAAAAATCTTGTTAATAAAAGTTTCTTCTTTCCCTGCAAGTTCTCCCTGTGAAAGAGGGAATAAATTTAAAACACCCATTCTACCGGCCAAAGAGTCAGCAAGATCTGATGAAAGAAAAGGATTGGACGAACCCGTCAGCAAGTAGCGGCCTGGAGCTTTATTTTTATAGATATCTAATTTCATTGCTAAAAAGATCCCAAGCGCCCTCTGAACCTCATCGATAATTACCGGTTTAGGAAGAGATGCAAGCCACCCAGAAGGATCTCTCTCTGCGCTCGCTAAAGCGATATCATCGTCTAATGAGACAAAGTAGTAATCACCGCTCTGGGCTAGTTCATCCACTAGAGTCGTTTTTCCAGTCTGACGCGCCCCAGTCAAAAGCACCGCTGGAAAAATTTTTAAACACTGCTCTAATTCTTTCAAAATGTGACGTTTATACATTTATAACTCCAAGTGTTGCAAATTATAACATTGAATGTTATAATTTGCAACACTTGGTTTAAATTATTCATTATAAAGATCTTAACGCTTGATAATCTGCCTTAAAACATAGGGCATGATGCCTCCATGCAGGTAATACTCAACTTCTATGGGAGTGTCAAGGCGGAGCAATAAAGGCACTTCTCGGGTTTGACCTTGGTGCTGAATGACAAGCTGAACCTCTTGATGAGGTGTTAGGTCTCCTTCGACACCTTTTAGAGAAAAAACCTCGTCTCCGTTGATCTTTACACTTTCCCAGCTAGCATCATTTTTAAACTCTAATGGAA
>JAGOLG010000015.1 GCA_017994195.1 Rhabdochlamydiaceae bacterium | reverse complement strand
AGAAGGATTAACCTATCAGTCTATTGGGCTACGGTTAAAACTCTCACCAAGAACAGTAGAGTCTTACATTCAATCTGTGAAAAACAAATTAGACCTCAAAACACATGCAGAGCTGTTCCAACTTGCAAACACACTTTCCCTTTTGGGACTAGAACCTAAGGATTTTTCATGAATGCATTAAACAATATTAGCTTCTTGATTATTCACGGAAATGGCGGTAGCACCATTAATGATCACTGGTTTCCATATTTAAAAGAAGAGCTCCAAAAATTGGGAGGAACTGTTATCGCCGAAACTTTCCCTGATAACGATCTGGCCAGAAAATCATATTGGTTGCCCTTCATCGAAACAAAGCTCAACGGAAACACAAACTCCGTTATAATTGGTCATTCTTCGGGAGCAATTGCTGCTATGAGCTATGCAGAAAATCATAAAATTCTAGGAAGTGTCTTAGTTGGTGGTTATTACTCTGACTTAGGTATTCCTAAAGAAAAGGCAAGTGGCTTTTTTGATGAGCCTTGGGATTGGAAAGCAATAAAGAATAACCAGCAATGGATCCTTCAATTTGCCTCAAAAGACGATCCTTGGATTCCAATTGAAGAGCCCCGATTTATCCATCAGCATTTGGGATCTAAATATTTTGAGTATGACAATATGGGTCACTTTGGCGGTGATTATTATAAACCAACATTCCCTGAGCTGCTTGAAGCTCTCAAAGAGCAATTATTTACCTATTCAGCACCAAAGTTAATATATTGAACGTAGTCATGCCGCACTTTCACCTCTTCTGGGGGGGCAGGACGGGTTGCGGCGCCTGTCGGCTCCACGGCCATTTCCATTGTGAGAAACCTTAAATTCCGCTAAAATCATGGTATGACCTATCTACGAGGTATTTCTAAATCTCCTATGTCCATGCGAAGCGCTTAGGCGCAAGCATGTTCTGTTTTTGCTCCTAAGCGCTCAGTTTCAATAAACTACAACCTTAGGAGTATTATGAAAATTTTATTTGGCCCTTACGGCTGTGTATTATCCAGCCTTGGGATCTCATCTAATCCCCTCGCTATCAAGCGACAAGGATTGCAGCGGTACCGCATTGCGGTGGAGCTGATTGCACAAGGCTACGTGCATGCAGGAGCCACGTTGCCAACCGTTAATGCCTTCTTCTTGAGATCTTTGTTAAAAGAAGGCTTTATCGATCTTTACAAAGAGCTTCTCAGCCTAAACCTGGAGGCTCTTTTAGCAGCTTTGGGCAAAAATGATGCACGGATCGCCATTTCTCTTGGCCCTGCTAATGATTGCTATAGGCCAGAACTTGCTCCAGATGTTCTAGAGGCGCAGCTCTTTGCCCAAAAACAATACGAGCTCTGCATTGAAGTGCTCCATCGCTTTGGGCTCACGCTTGCTGATGTGGTGATTTTGCATGAGACCATTGGAACAGATTCTGAGGCTTTAGGAATTAGCCTTGCTGCGCAGACCCTCAATATGCCTTTGATCCTTAGTTTTGTCGTCGATCGTCAAGGGCTTTTACTGAATGGAAAAACAGTAGAGCAAGCTATTTCACGTATTGACCGTGAAACAGAAGGATTTGTGGAAGGATTTTCGCTAAATTGCTGCTCTCCGTATGCTTTTGATCGAGCAGTTGCTTCATTTGAAGATAGAAATCTCATCAACCGGGTAATTGGTTTTTATCCTAATTCTTGGGATGCAAACCCCTCTAGCTATGAAACTGGAGAGGCATTAGAAGAGCCTAGTAAAGCCGATTCTTTACGGAGGATTGCTGAGATAGGCCATCAATATGACTTGAAATTTGTCGGCGGCTGTTGTGGATTTGGGTATCACGACATCAAGCTTCTTGCAAGTTTGGTAGGTCAAAGCTGAGGACCATACTCCTGCAGAACTTTTGCCTGGAGAAGTTTCTTGATTCTATTCTCGATTTCTTCCAAGCTTTTAATTTGAAGAACTCCTCCATTAACGGAGGGGGGAGATTCTTTGACGATTAAAGGAATTGACTTGTTACATACCTGCTTTACCCACCCATGAAGGGGTGGGACTCAAGGCATGGTAATCATTCAAAGGAGCCCAGTCATGTCAACCGGCGAAATCATCCTCTATACAACTGAAGATGGTCATACATCTATCCACCTGAAAACTCTGGAAGGGACCGTCTGGTTAACACAGGCTGAAATTGCTGAACTTTTTCAGACAACCAAACAAAATATCAGCCTGCATATCAAAAATATACTCTCAGAAAATGAATTGTCCGAAGCAGTTGTCAAGCATAACTTGACAACTGCCGCAGATGGAAAAAGTTACAGAACTAAGTTGTTCAATCTCAGTATGATCTTAGCGATCGGTTATAGAGTGGAATCATTCCGAGGCACTCAATTCCGCAGGTGGGCAACAACTCACCTTCAAGAGTACTTGATCAAAGGTTTCGTGATGGATGATGCCCGTCTTAAAGAACCCGGGGGGCAAGATTACTTTGAAGAGTGGTTAGAGAGAATACGTGAAATCCGAGCCTCAGAAAAACGGTTTTACCAGAAGGTAAGAGACATTTACGCAACAGCTGTTGATTACGATGCAAAAAGCGACCAGGCTCAGTTATTTTTTAAGAAAGTGCAGAACAAAATGCTCTGGGCTACGACACATAGAACCGCGGCAGAGTTGATTTCTCAACGAGCAGATCCAGAGCTTCCGACAATGGGTCTCAAAAGTTGGAGTGGTCCTCGTATACGGCAGCAAGATGTAACGATCGCAAAGAATTATCTCGAGCAGTCCGAACTCGAAGAGCTCAATGAAATCGTCGTGATGTATTTAGATTATGCTGAGTCGCAGGCAAGACGTCGGAAAACCATGACCATGCGAGAATGGGAAGAAAAGCTCGATACCTTCCTTGCTTTCAATGAAAAAGATCTTCTTGACCATGCTGGGAAAGTTTCTGCCCAAGTAGCAGAGCAACTAGCTCTTGAGCAATATTCCGAGTTTAGTCAAAAACAGCGCCATGAAGAACGACTACGAGCAGACACTGAAGACAGGGATTTGCTTGAAGCAATCCAAGACAAACTTCTCGAGAAACGTTAAATAGTTGGATGGATTCAGACCTAATGGAGAAATTACTTTTTTGCCCATTTTAATCACGTTAAAAATCACTCCTAATGCCTCAAAAAATCAGCTTGTAGGCTGGAGGGAAAATCTTCTCTGCCTCCGCATTCGCGGCGTGCCTGAAAAAGGACGTGTGAATGAAGAGCTTATTGATTTTCTTGCAGAATTGCTTGATGTTGCTAAATCGCAAATCGAAATCGTCAGTGGTCACACCTCTCGGCTAAAACGCATCAAAATCGAGGGCATCTCGGAAGAGAAGTTCTATAGCATAACCCAAAAGATCAAATCCTAAAGCGCGGAAAGATTCTTGGGGAACAGTCGTACAAATTCAGAACTTTTGTCTGGTCATAATAAGATCGTTATCTTAAATTTTTTTGTGACTGTTTCGTAAAAATTGAAGGATGGCATTATGGCAAGTATATCATGCAATGTGGCGATCGTAGGAGCAGGGCTTGCGGGCCTTGCTGCAGCAGACCTTCTTAAATCACGAGGACTTACTGTAGCAATACTAGAAGCGGAGAATCGGGCTGGGGGTCGATTGTTGACTCATCGTTTGCCGACAGGAGAACACTTTGAACTGGGGCCTTTCTCTTTTGGAAATGGAGAACAGCCTTTATGGGACTTCGTAAACCGCTTTGCGCTGCCTGTGATACAACATACAAAAATGGACATCAGTTATTGGTTTAGAAATTGGCAGGGAAAGACAAGTGAAAAAGGAGTTTTTCTTGAAGACAAAGAGCAAGAGGTTCCCCTTTCTCAGTTGATGACTCTTTTTCAACAAGCCTTGGAAAAGGTTGATGAAGACATACCATTTGCAGAAGCACTGCAACGTGTGGGTGCCTCACCACTGGCAATAGAGTGGTTTCAAGCTAATACTCTAGCTGGACTACTGGGAAATGGCTTTCATGAGGTTTCAACCCAGGCTGTATTGACTTTTTTGCGGCAATATAAAGGATCCACCGCTTTCCATGCCATCAAAGGAGGAAACGACAAGATCGCAGAGGCTTTTGCAAGACAGCTTAAAGATAATCTCTATTTCAATTCCCCTGTACGAAAAGTAGAACATCTTCAAGAAGAATGCATTTTACATGCAGGCGATTTAACAATTCACGCCCAAAAGGTTATTTTCACCGTTCCTCTTCATGCGATGAAAAAAATCGAAATCCTTCCTCCACTTTCAGAAACTAAACAGGAAGCTATCAACAATACCCCCTATACCTCATGCGCTCGCATTTCAATCATCGCGCCTGCGGGTATCTTAGCTAACGAGCCTCGCGGAGGCGTCTTCTTATGGTCGGATTCCTTAGGATGGTTTAGGGAACAAACCGCATTTCAAGAAAACCCAGAAAGAAAAACCGTGTTTAACATCAGTGTTGTGGGAGATCAGGCTCGCAAGCTTTGTGCTATGCCCGCTGAAGAATGGCAAAAAATGATTAATGCTGCCCTATTTCGTCTCTCTTCAAACTGGGATCCAAGCAAAGCAGAATACCACCTACACACCTGGCAAGAAGGAGGGTATTCCTATTTCAAAGCAGGAAAATGGAATCAACACGCTATTTTACATCAGCAAGAAGGACTGCTGCATTTTGCAGGAGAACACACAAGCGATAAATTTTCTTCAATGAATGGCGCTATAGTATCGGGACTTGGCGCAGCTGAAGAAATCCTTCACGAAGCTACTTGATATCTTTAATCATGAACTTATGAAAGAAGCGATGGAAAAGCGGGGCAATGAAAATCGCAATAACGATTAAGAAAATGACACCGCTAAAAAGCGCGTAAGTTCCAGCAAAAATCTTCCCCTTTTCTGTATACAGAGGATCGACCGGTCCCATTCCTGACAAAATCATAGAGGCGTTTTCATAGGAAGCTACCCAATCCATTCCTTCAAAGTGATGATAGCCCCACATTCCTATGGCAAGGGAGGCAAAAATGATGCTAAAACCGATGATAAGATGGCGCACCATCCGTCGCATGAATGCGTGAACGGGGATTAATGGCCGGTGTTTGCTTTCGAACATAACTGCCATTTAACACTTTCAGAAAAACGATGCAATACACTTAAGAAGTCTCCCCTACCGATGTTAGATGTTATTTCAAAACTATTGATTGGCAAAATTAAAAAAATTGATAAACTGGCTTCTTAGTTATAGGCTCAAAAATCTGATGAAATACTATATCGCGACATCACTTTCTAGAGTGGCGGCCCATCATGAGGTGAGGGACGCCCTAAAATTATGCGGTCATGAAATTCTATATGATTGGACTTTGCATGGAAGCGTGAAGTTGGTTAGTAAAGAGCGTCTACGTGAAGTGGCTGTTTTGGAACTAGACGGCATTTCGAAAGCCGATTTTGTTGTTGTTCTCCTTCCGGGAGGGACTGGGACGCATCTTGAGCTAGGATTTGCACTCGCAAAAGAAAAGAGAGTTTTTCTTCATTCCGAAGATTCTTTAGTTTTTGAGCTTGGGCCTCAGACAAATGGATTCTACCATCATCCTGATGTCACCCGTCTTCACTGCCCTCTGGCGGATGTTGGTGGAGCAGTGCATTCATTACTCATGCAACCAGCAATGCTTCTATAACAAGTTCTTCGACAGTCGATGGGGGCAAAACTCAGATTGGGTAAAATTAATTTGCCGATTTTCTCGTTTGTACTATTTGATTTTAGCAGATAAACTCCTTCTCGAAAAAGGAGTCTTTATGGCAAATCTCATTACTTTTGATGCAAAATTTAAATGGGTAGGACATAAACAGAGTTTTAATTTAATGTCCGCTTTATTTGACGCTTCCTCCCTAACTAGCTCGTACACAAATGCCCTAATAAATTCTTTAAACTGTGCTCACTATACAGTATTTGTTGATAAGGTCGTTAATACAGTGAAGAGAACGCATCTCGAAGCACGTAACCCTCCTACTTGCGAAATTTCTTTAGAAACTAATAACCCCGATTCGGACTCTAGCCCGACGCTAGTGCCTCCTTTTCCAGATTTCACACCTCATCTTTTGATCGCAGTCGCCAGAGCCCTCTACCGGAGTTACGGAATTGAAATTAAGCAAGTCGATGCGATGACATCCCCTCGAAAAATCGTCGTGACATGGCACCGAGACCATCCCATCCTTAATCCATCATTCCACTATTCAGTTAAATCTCGCAAAGAGGGTTTTTTGACCGATTGCACACTCAAGTTTGAAAATCAGCTATTTCCTGCTCACAGAATCGTCCTAGCAGCGAAATCCATTTATTTTGAGACCATGTTCAAAGGTGGCTTTCCAGAGGCACAAATCGGCGCAGTGATTCCTATCGTGATGGACGGTTTAGAACAAAAAAGTGTTGAGATGTTGTTGGATTACTTCTATACGGGAGAGTTAGACCTAGCGAATACTACAGTCATCCAAATTGAAAACTTGCTCCGTCTTTCTTCCTATTTTGTTCTACCGCATTTGGAGCAACTCTGTTTTGAGTATCTGTGTAAAAGCGTCAACCCTAGCAATGTGAAAGACTACGTCGTACTTACGAGAAACCACGAGAATAAAGAATTAGAAGACGCTATTATAGAACATCTTAAGAAGGAAGTTACGATAGACAACATTGAAGATTTGATTCAGTTGGATCAGACCGATAACATTGAAGGTTTGGAGGCTTGTTCCATTGATGCAATCGAAGCACAGATCAAGAAAATCGACTATGAGCCATGCGGATTCGGAAAAAGCTCTCAACTAGAGCATTTCGTTAAATTTCTTGATTTTGCCGTTAAAATTAAATCACCGCGCTTGTTAAATACTATTGCGGAACAAATACGAAAAGTCCTCTCTCATCCCGGATACGGAGCGCATTTGGAAAAATCAATCGAATATCTTGCTCTCATGTGCCAATATCAATCATGCTCCCTTTGGCTTCCTAACTCTGAGCCAAACTGTATCCTAACAATGAAAAATGAGTTGCATCAAGATGTTCTAAGATCTATTAAGCTCAGAGGTACGGAACAATATAAAAATTCTTTCTCCTGGCCACTTGTAAAAGAGTGCCTTGAGGTTGCTGAAAAGTATCAGCTCGATGAAATAACAAATGCCTGGTCCGATGTATTAACCAAAAAAGTCCACGGCGATCCTGAAAACCATTCAACCATTTTGGAGCTTGCCAACCAATTTAACTTAACAAAAGTTAAAGAGGCCTTCGAGGAGCTGTAGCCCCTTATTCAATCTTGACAAAGCTGGACTCAAAGTAAGGCAATCATTCAAGAATTGCTCAGAACTATTGATTGGAAATGAATTTATGATTCTCAGCATCAAGTTCAAAATCAAGAAGAGTAGTCTCCCTATATTGAAAGGGTCAATACCACTATGAGCGCAACTTATAAAGTATTCGAAAGGCGTTGAACAAAAGATCGAAAACTTTGTAACTCGCTCTGTAAAGATGGATAGTCTTCTTCCAACTTCTTCTGAATTAGGAGTAGTTCATTCTCATTTAATTCACAGTCATAAGCATGTCGGATGAAATGGCGAAAAGCTCTTAATTTATCTAAAAAAATATAGTTTTGATGTGAAATCACCGCAGGGCGTATCTTTGGAATTTCAGTGTTCATGCGTATGAGGAGTTCTTTATGAAAATTGGTCATCGTATCGATGTGATTTTCAAATGATTTTGCGATTTGTTTCAAGAGGTCTTCTAGCGCTGTATAAAATTGTTGGACTTTCATTGCAAACATAAAGCGACGCTCATAATTGGAGACATCAATGCCAGTACTTTCTTTATAAAGCCTGTTCATAACGACAAGCTGCTTATCAAAATATCCAAGTAAAATTGAGTATTTATCCATTGCAGCTAGACTACCTTAAAACCTTCTTTTAAAACAAACTCCTGAAATGGACATTTCTCAAAAAGTATCACTTCAACTTTTCTCCCTATAATTCTCTCTAGTTTAGCCCATAAATCAAATCGATCTTCTTTGTAGTTTTTAACGACAATATCGACATCAGATCGAGCAGAAAAACGGAACGGCTGTATGAGAGATCCTATTAAATAAACTTCAATTGTCGAACCTTTAAACTCCTTTTCCAAAATAGCAATGACCTCTTTAAGCAAAGATTTCCTTGCCTCTTCCCTTTGCTGCTTTTCTAATTCTTCTTTTGCAAGGAGGAATTTTTCTGCCTCTTCGCGATCAAACTTCTTGTCCATACATTTGTATGTATAGCATATTCTGACTTTCTCGAAATAGCCAAGGAGAAATATGTTTACCTATGCTTTTGGCTTGCTAGCCCCTTAATAACAAAACCCGCATACGCGGGTTTTGTTATTAAGGGCGATTGGATGCTATTTCAGAACTTTTGATTAGCAGAAATTTTCCTCATAAGCAGGCAATATGGTCAGATTATACAATTCTCTTAGTTTATTTAAAAAAAGCCTTGCCTGTTGTGTAGAGTTGAAGGCCGCTCCCGTAAAGATGGATACCTCTTGCTAACAGATCGATTAGATTTGCAAGAGTTGGTTTTTGGATTGTGGTTCGGATTTCACCCCAACTAAGAGAGCATTCTGAGTATCCCTTGAATGCAAAGTAAGCGACTTTACTTATCTTCAAAAGAGTGGTGAATGAATGGCCTTGAGGAGAAAGATATAACCCTAAATAGGTAAGGTCATAGAAGACGTGAAGCGGTTTTCTAAAATCAGATAAGGTTGTAGGTATGGAACTAGGTAAATTATCAAGTAAATCTCTTGCAATGGCCCAAGCTTCTCCTCGCTGTTGATATCCTGAAAGCCAAAATATTGTATAGATAAGTCCATCGACTTCTTTACTTTCTAATCCAGTGTGTCTGTAATTTATCTTCTTAAAAAGCCCATTTATGCTGTTTTCTATAGCGACAGCTCTTTGAGTGTTAAAACGGGTAGAAGAGTTGTAGCAAAAAAGGGCGCTACCAAAATTCAACAAAGCTTGGGCAATTGGAGCCGCGCCCCCTTCCCTAGTGAATTTCTTTAGTATAGTTTTTGCTTTTTCTGAATCACAAAGAGAAAGCTTATTAAAAAATAAATCTCTCGAGTTAAAGTAATTGTTAATGTAATTCATATGAGTCCTGTTAATTTTGATTTGTTTATAAAAGATCTTATAAAAAATCAGCAATTCCCGCTAGTCATTTTTCTCAATGTGTAAGCGCATATGCTAGCTCTTGAAAAAGTCCGTGATTTCAAAGCTCGCCAAACCGAAATTGTCGAACAAATGGGCCGTCATGAAAAGGCTGATCAAAACTCCTAGATTACAGCCAATTTAGTGATGAATCTAGCCTCCCAAGCTAAAGAGATTTTTGAAAGTTCTGAATTGGAAGAAAAACAACAACTTTTGGATCTAATGTTTAAGAACTTGCAACTAAAAGACTCAAGCCTCTTAGTATCAGTGCGAGAGCCTTTCCAGACGATGATGGATTTCAAGAATCGTCCAGGAGAATGGGGGCGGTGTGACTCGAACACACGAAGCCCGAAGGCGAGGGATTTACAGTCCCTTGTAATTGCCACTATACGACACCCCCAAAAAAGAAATGCTGGCTAAAGGACTTGAACCCTCAACACCCTGATTACAAATCAGGTGCTCTACCAATTGAGCTAAGCCAGCGAGTAGAATCTAAGATTTATAGCAAATGGATTTGATATTTCTCAAGTTGGATCTTTGGGAGCAGCAACAGCCCGGCTAAAGAGGGAAGACATTTTGTTGGGGCCGGTGAGAAGCTGGGCTGAGCCGATGGATTTTTTAGGGGCTTTGGCTTCACAACATTTTTTGAACTTTTTTCCTGAGCCGCAGGAGCAGAGGTCGTTTCTTCCTGGTTTATTCATGAGAACCTATCCCGATATTGGTAAATTGGATTTTTTGAGTAATTTTTTCATAAATTTAAGAACCTCATCGCAGGACATACTTGAATAAGTAGGCCAAGATGAGGTTCTTAAAGTTGTGAGAAAAGAACCAAAAAGGACATTTAGCGAATATCGAGATAGGTTCGAATATCCTTTCTATTGTCAAACGAGTATAATAGCCTCTATAATTTTCTGCATGATGAAGTTACCAATCGCTAGACCACCGTGGACCGCTTTAGGAAGGCGCCTTGAGAGCATGTGCCGCAAGGCTTTGTATGAGTTTAAGTTGGTTG
The DNA here is from genome assembly GCA_017994195.1 of Rhabdochlamydiaceae bacterium. Taxonomy (GTDB): domain Bacteria; phylum Chlamydiota; class Chlamydiia; order Chlamydiales; family Rhabdochlamydiaceae; genus PALSA-1444. The sequence continues at coordinate 13,360 of JAGOLG010000015.1, read as the reverse complement.
AGGGACAAGAAAAGATTTTAATTGCGCTCAGTGGTGGAAAAGATAGTTTGACTTTGCTCTATCTACTGAAGGCAATCTCGGGAAGAGGTTTTCCTCCTTTTGAGATTTTTGCTGTTCATGTGGGCGGAGAATTTTCCTGCGGGTCTTCTTTGGGGCAGCAATTTATTCAGCCGATTTGCGAAGAGTTAGGCGTGCCGCTCACGATCTGTGAATCGACGCAAAAACGAGAAACTCTGGAATGTTACAGCTGTTCACGGGAAAGGCGAAAGCTTATTTTTGAGACAGCTCATAAGCTGGGATGTAAAGTCGTGGCGTTTGGTCATCATAGAGATGATAATATTGAAACGCTGCTAATGAACCTCATGCACAAAGGCGAATTTGCAGGGAATCTACCGAAGGTTCCGATGCACGATTACGGGGTGACAATTATTAGGCCTTTGATTTTTATCTCCGAACAAGAGATCCGGGAGTTTGCTAAATTGTATCAATTCTCGAGAATCACTTGTCAGTGCCCTGTCGGGCAAGAATCGCTGAGGCACGATGTCAAAGATTTGCTTAAAATTTTAGAAGAGACTTTTCCAAACGTCCGCACCAATCTAGCTCTTGCAAGCCATGCTTATGGCTCTGATAAAGCAACACGACGATAGTCAATTTTCAATGTTTATGATACAATGAATTTTTTTGGAGAAGTTGACTTGTATACGTACGAATTATTGGCTATCGTCCTCTATTTTTGTTTGCTGCTAGCTGTCGGTTATTTTTCATATAGAAAAAGCATATCGGCAGAAGATTTTATCATTGGCAGCAGATCTCTAAATTATTGGCTGACGGCCTTAGCAGCTCACGCAAGCGATATGAGCAGTTGGATCTTTTTGGCCTATCCTGCGGCTATTTTTTCATATGGTTTAATAGAGGTTTGGACTGCAATCGGTTTGATTGTCTGCATGTATTTAAATTGGCAATTTATAGCGCCTAAGATTCGTGTGGCAACAGAGCAGTTTAATAGTTTGACTTTCTCATCTTTCTTTGAAAGCAGGCTTGGAGATACGTCGGGGCTGATTCGTTTTTTCACCGCTGCAATTTTGATTATTTTTTATACAATTTACATTTCAGCAGGTCTGACAGGTCTTGGCGATCTTCTGACGTCTCTTTTCAACATCAAATACAGTATCGCTATTTTGATCGGCATTTTAATCGTGATTCCTTATGTTTTTTCAGGCGGATATGTAACGCTGGCTTGGATCGATCTTTTCCAGGGATGCTTCTTGCTGCTAGTGATTATTGGTGTGCCTCTTTATTTACTCGGAAAAGTGGGCGGTTTTCAAGGTATTGAAGATAGCATGACAGCCCACCACTTGTCGCAATCTCTTTTCCCGGATTTTTCGGCTAAAACCTGGATTTCTATTATCTCGATGACTTTTGGCTGGGGGCTCGGTTATTTTGGACAGCCGCACATTGTCACAAAGTTCATGGGTATTCGGAATGTTTCTGAAATTCCAAAATCAAAATGGATTGGAATGTCTTGGATGACCCTTTCGCTGGGAGCTGCAACCTTGGTAGGACTTGTAGGCATCCCTTTCTTTAATGAAGTGCTGGCACAACCTGAAAAGATTTTCATTAAGATGGTGCAAGCCTCTTTTCCATCTTTTATTGTTGGATTTATCCTCTGCGCTATCTTGGCTGCTACGATTAATGCGATGAGCTCGCAGGTTCTGGTTTTAACATCGAGTTTGACGGAAGATTTTTATAAGAGGCTTCTGCGCCCTCATGCCTCTTCTAAAGAACTTTTGGTCATTTCACGCTTTGGTGTTCTAGTCGTGGGTATCATCGCTTACTTTATAGCGTTTGGTAAAACTCATACGATTTATGCGCTGGTCCAATATGCATGGTCGGGTATTGGCTCCTCTTTTGGACCTCTAGTGCTTCTTTCGCTTTATTCGGATCGGGTGAATAAATTTGGCGCTTGGGCCGGGATTTTAGGAGGCGGGATTATTTCTGCAACATGGCCTTTAATCAACCCCTTGTTCCCCTATACGATTTCCCCTCTACTTCCTGCTTTCTCTATAGGACTGGTTCTTATTCTAGTGATTTCTGAATGGACTAAACAAAAACACCAGCCTCGATTAAGATAGACCTGGCTCGTTTTCTTTGATATACCCAAAAAATCAGACAACAGAGGTGAAGTCCTATGAACAAACCGAAAATTTTAATTACGAATGATGATGGCATTTATGCTCCGGGAATTCAAGCGCTGTGGGAGGCTTTAGCGCATCATGCAGACGTGATGGTTGTTGCTCCTTCTGAGAATATGTCGGGAGCAGGTGTTAGCATCACGATCAATAATCCTTTGCGTATGAAAGAAATTGAGTGGAAGCCTGGTGTTAAAGCCTGGAAGGTCTCTGGTAAACCGGCCGATTGCGTGAAACTCGGACTCAATGCCTTTCTTCCGGAAAAACCCGATCTGATTTTATCTGGAATTAACCGCGGCTCTAATTCAGGACGAACAATCTTCTACAGTGGAACTGTCGGAGGCGTCATTGAAGGCGCTTTAAGGCAAGTACCAGGCATTGCTTTCTCCTATGAAAAATATGACAACCCTGACTTCAATCCTCTAAAACAATATATTCTCCCTATCATAGAACATACTCTTAAACATCCTCTTCCGCTGGGAACGATTCTGAATGTGAATTTCCCTGATAAGCCCTTTAAAGGCATCCGGCTTGCACAGCAAGGGCATGGGTATATGAACGATGATCCAGATAAACGCATCCACCCTACAGAAGGCACGCCTTACTATTGGCTAGGTGAGAAATGGGAACATCATGATGAGCATCAAGACAGCGATGTCGCACTACTAGCTCAGGGGTTTGTGACAGCTGTTCCGATCCGTGTTCAAGAATTGACTCACCACGCGCACATTGAAGAACACCGCTCTACGTTTGAGCGGCTCTTAAATCAACTCTTTTAGAGTAGAAAAAAAGTTATTCGCTTGATATAAAAAAGCAATCTGCCTCAAGGAGCTTAATTATGAAATATCTAACGCTGATTGCGACATCCCTTCTTATCACTGCCCCTATGGCATCCAATGAGAAACCATCTTCATGCCAATGCAGCACGAAGGGTTTTTCCAAGATGTTCACCCCTGTAGCAAAAAAAGCAATGCCCGCGTCTGTTTTCTTACGCGTAGAAATTAATCCCGCAGATAATGAAAACTTCGGCCAAGCAGATCCATACGGTAATCCTTTTGGCGATGATTTTCTTAATAAGTTTTTCGGGTTCCCTCCTGGAGGACGTCAAATGCCCCCTCAGACTCAAGTAGGCCAAGGATCTGGATTCATCGTCTCTGCAGACGGACTCATCATGACCAACAACCATGTCGTGCGAGGTGCAGATAAAATAGAAGTCACCCTCAATGACGGACAGGTGCGTCCTGCAAAACTTCTTGGAACCGATCCTCGCACGGACCTTGCTCTTGTAAAAATTGAGAAGATCGATGGTCAAGATTTTCCTTTCCTTGAACTGGGCGATTCTGAAAAACTTGAAGTGGGCGAGTGGGTGATTGCTATTGGAAATCCATTCCAGCTTCAAGCCTCTGTGACTGCCGGCGTTATCAGCGCTTTGGGGCGCCAAGGCCTTAAAATCACCGACCAAGAAGATTTTATTCAAACCGATGCAGCGATCAACCCTGGCAATTCTGGAGGCCCTCTTCTAAATTTAGAAGGCAAGGTTATCGGGATTAATACAGCGATCGCCTCCCGCAGCGGCGGGTATATGGGCATTGGCTTTGCGATCCCCAGCAATATGGCTCGCTATGTCATGGATCAGCTCGTTCAAAAGGGAAGCGTCACACGCGGCTTTTTAGGCATCGAGCTCCAAACAGTCGATAAGGAGATTGCCGAAGGCTTTAATCTTCCGAAAGCAGAAGGCGTGCTGATCACATCTGTAGCTAAAAATTCTCCTGCTGAAAAAGCAGGCCTTCAAACTGGTGATATTATTCTAGAGCTCAATGGAAAAGCGGTTAAATCTCGCGATACCTTCCGCAACCAAATTTCTATGATGGATCCCAATTCAGAGGCAAAGCTAAAGGTATTCCGCAAAGGAAAAATGATACCTCTTACCGTTAAACTCGGATCGATTTCCGAAGAGGCTGCTACACCTGCCGTTGTCTCTCAAAAACTAGGAATCGAAGTCGAAAACCTAACAGCCGAACTCGCTCGCCAGCTTGGGTACAGCGCGGCAGATGAAGGGGTTGTCATCACGAAAGTTAAACCAGGCTCCCCTGCTTCTTTAGCAGGACTAAGACCCGGCTGCCTTATCCAGGCCATCAACCATAAAAAAGTTTCTAATACATCTGATTATGAAGATGCGATAGCAGAAAATGGGCAAAATAAAAGAATTCTTTTACTTGTCAAGTATGGAAAAACAACCCGTTTTTACTCGATTCGTATAGAGTAAAATATTGACCTCACTTCTTGACATGTGGTATGATCTTGCCCATGTCAATTACGATTGTAATCTTTATGTATGCTGTTTGGTCGAGCATGTTTTCCTTTGCCAAAATAGCGCTGGCATACAGCCCTCCTCTCTTCCTGACAGGTGCTCGGATGGCAATTGCAGCTGTCCTGCTTCTCTCTTACTTGCTGATTGCTAAAAGATCTTCTTTCAAACTCCGCCCTCTTCAGTGGATGTCAATTTTTCTTTTAGGTTTTTTCAGCATCTACCTAACAAATATTTTAGAATTTTGGGCTCTTCAATACCTCTCTTCTGCCAAAGCGTGCTTTATTTACAGCCTTTCTCCCTTCTTTGCCGCCTTTTTCTCCTACCTCCATTTTGGAGAAAAAATGAACGGCCGCAAGTGGATCGGTCTCTCACTGGGACTTGTAGGTATTATTCCTGTCCTTTCCCTGCAAACCGGCGATGAGGGACTCTTGTCTGCCTTTAGCTTTTTATCGTGGCCTGCCATTGCAATGATCGGCGCAGCTCTTGCCTCCGTCTATGGCTGGGTGCTACTCCGTCTGATTGTAAAAGACTCTCAAGTATCCCCTCTTATGGCCAATGGAGCCAGCATGCTTTTTGGCGGACTTCTCGCCTTTGGCCATTCATTTTTAGTTGAATCGTGGAACCCAACACCTGTTGTCTCCGGAATGATGGTTCCGTTTTTAGGCTGGACGCTTTTCATGGCGTTTATTTCTAATATTGTCTGTTATAACCTCTATGGAATGCTTCTTAAGCGCTTCACTGCAACTTTCCTCTCGTTCATGGGGCTGTTAAGTCCTATTTTCGCATCGATCCACGGATGGATCTTCTTAGGAGAAATTCCTTCTCCTCTGATTTTTGTTTCAACAGCCATCGTCTGCAGCGGTCTTTGGATCGTCTATGCAGCTGAGCTGAAGCAAGGTTATATGACCGTCAAGCCTGAAAAAAAGCAGCAGCCTGTTTAAAAAGTCATGGTAAGAACCAGTTTTATCCAAAAAGTTTTTAATGAAGTCATTGAAAATATGGATGCTGATGAAAGCGTGATTTCTCAGTATTTTTCACCTGATTATATTCAACACGTTGATGGCCATACTTTAAATTACGCCGAATTTGTAGAGCACATGAGAGTCCAAAAAACAGTGCTTGAATCAGCCAAAGTTTCCATTGAGAAATGCATTGAAACTGAAAACAAGATTTGCACAGTGCATAGAGTTGATGCGGTCAAAAAAAATGGAGACTGCTTGGCTGTTAAATTAGTCGCCTATTTTGAAGTGGAAGATGGGAAAATCACCTTCTGCGATGAACTCACTTATCTCTTGCACGGCCACAAAACCGATAAAAATATCGGATCTGTCAAGTAGCCTTCAGGCTGCTTGTAAACTCTTTGAAGGCATCGTCGCTTCGAATAGAATCAAAGGCTGATTCTTTGACAATTTCATTCAAATTTTCTGCCCCATTTTGCTGCGCGGTTTGAAGCCATCCGATGGCTCCTTGCGGTTGCTTTAATCGGGCGGCTGCATAAGCGTTTCGAAGAGCAACTTCAGCTAAAGGAAAAAGCTGAAAGACGCCGGCTCCTATAGAAGAGACAAGGCTGTCGTCTTGATGCTCAAACGCTAAGCGATGCAGGAGAAGCAGCGTAGGAGGATCAAGTCTTTCTTGCAGCGGCTTTAAGAGATCGTAAGCGGCCTGGGGTTTCCCCTGATCATCTAAAATCAGCGCTGCATATTGTGTTGATGCATCATAAAGCATGCCTTCTTTCGTGGTTCCACGTAGCGACTGAAAAGCTGCAAGGGCTTCATCTTTGCGGCCTTCACGAAAAAGAGCTTCTGCTGCTACAAGAGCTTTTTTAAGCTCTTCATTCCTGTCGCTGCCAGAAATATTGCGGCTCTTTCGGTAATTGTCTAAATTTTCAAAGGCAAATAAAAAGAAGATCGCTCCAGGAAGAAACTGCTGGAATGCAAAAAAGAAAAGGCTGGCTATCAGAGCAAAAATTCCGCTGACTAAAAAAGTGTATCTGAGTCCTTTGAAATCAAACCATTTTTCAAGACCGATGCGAAGCAGTTGTCCTCCATCCAGCGGAAGCACGGGGACTAAATTAATGACAGTCCAAAAGATGTTGATGAGATATGTTTGAAGCAAAATTGTTTTTAAAGCCGGAACTGTTATCACAGCTTGGGCAAAACCTGCAATGAAAGCTAGAATGAGTCCAAAAAGAGGACCATCTAGCGTGATGAGAAATTGTTTCCAAAATGGCAGCTTTTCGCCGTCATGGTAGGTGATTCCTCCCATTGCAACAAGCTCGATGCGAGGCTTTCTGCCAAACATTTTTGCAGTCAGCGCATGGCCGAATTCATGAAAAAGAACAGAGACAAAAATAATCACCATCCAAACAAGTGACTGAATGATATTGCCGCCGCCTAAAAGCAGCGACAAAATCGCTGTAAAAATCCAATAGATCGGGTAAATTTTAACAGGAATCATAAAACCTTTTGCATGGTTTGTCCCAAAAGCGCAGGCGTTTCAGCAACCGCAACTCCTGCTTTTTTAAGTGCTTCAATTTTATCTTTTGCAGCCCCTTTTCCGCCAGAGACAATTGCTCCGGCATGTCCCATCCGTCTTCCTGGAGGCGCGGTCACACCTGCAATGAAAGCAGCCACCGGCTTTTTGCAGTGTTTCTTAATCCATTCTGCAGCTTCTTCTTCTGCGCTTCCGCCGATTTCTCCAATCATCAAAATTCCTTCTGTCTGCGGATCTTCATTGAAGAGTTTTAAGACATCGATGAAATTGGTTCCATTCAGAGGATCTCCGCCAATCCCCACACATGTTGATTGACCGAGCTTTAACTGCGAGGTCTGCCAAACAGCTTCGTATGTCAGTGTTCCAGAGCGAGAAACAATACCGATCTTTCCCTTGTGATGAATATAGCCTGGCATAATTCCAATTTTGCATTCTCCGGGTGTGATCACACCGGGACAGTTGGGACCAATCAGACGGCTTTTTTTTGAAAGGCGCATCACACGGCTTACCTCGATCATATCCCGTACAGGGATTCCTTCCGTGATGCAGATAATCAGAGGAATGCCTGCATCTTCTGCTTCTAATATTGCGTTTGCAGCAAAAGGGGCAGGTACAAAAATCATCGTCGCATCAGGATGGACTTCATGGACCGCCTCATACACGGTATCGAAAACGGGAAGCTCTAAAACTTTTTGGCCCCCTTTGCCGGGCGTGACTCCTCCCACAAAATGAGATCCATACAAAAGACACTGCTCGGTATGAAATTTTCCTGCTTTGCCTGAAATCCCTTGTGTAATCACGCGTGTCTTTTTATCAATGAGAATGGGCATGCCGCACCTCTTTTACAACAGTTGCCGCTGCATCGGCAAGGTTGTCTGCTGTCACAATTTTAAGTCCCGATTTTTGAAGCATCTTCTTCCCCTCTTCAACATTGGTTCCTTCCATGCGGACTACAAGAGGAATAGCTAGCGGTTTGTTTTTAAGAGCAGCTAGTACCCCTTCGGCAATCGTTGCGCAATTCATGATTCCGCCAAAAATATTAACAAGAATTGCTTTTACATTCGGATCAGAGACTAAAATACTAAACCCTTCGGCAATTTTTTCTGCTGTTGCGCTTCCTCCTACATCGAGAAAGTTCGCAGGCTCTCCTCCTGCATAATGAATAATATCCATAGTTGCCATCGCCAGGCCCGCCCCATTGACCATGCAGCCGATATTACCTTTGAGTGCAATGTAGGCAAGGTCATGTTTTTTCGCTGCAACTTCATATTTAGAAGATTGTGTTTCATCATACATCTGGCTGATTGCTTGCTGTCTGAAGAGAGCGTTATCATCGATGCTGAGTTTTGCATCGAGCGCCCAAAGACGCCCCTCTTCATCTTTGACTAAGGGATTGATTTCTAAAAGCGATCCATCTTTTTGGATAAAAATCTTCGCTAGAGCTGAAGCAATCTTCATTCCCTCTTCCTGAGCTTTTCCTGTCCATCCCATGAATTTTGCAAGCCTTAAAAGATGATACGGTTTCACCCCTCCATCCAGCGCAATCGGAAGGGTTAAAATTTTTTCAGGATGTTTTTCTGCAATCTCTTCGATATCCATGCCACCTTCAGGAGAAGCGATCAAAATAGGCTCTGCTTTTTCTCGATCGATGATGGCGCCTATATAGTACTCTTTAGCAATCTTTACGGGCCCTGCAATTAACACTTGATGTGCGATCACACCGTCTGGACCGGTTTGATTGTTCACCATTTTCATCCCAATGAGCTCTCGGGCAAGTTTCTTGATTTCTTCAGGTGTTTTTCCAAATTTAACGCCGCCGGCCTTTCCTCGGCCTCCTGCATGGACTTGGATCTTGACAACAGCCTCTTTAAGACCTAAATCTTTAATAATTTTTTCTACGTCCGCAGGATTTCCTGCTACGCCAAAGGGCGGGACGGGCACCCCTTCTTCCATTAAAATCATCTTGGCTTGATATTCATGTAGGTTCATATATTTTCCTTATCTGATACAATGGGGTTTCAATTCAAGGATTACATGCTAGGGTTTTTCAAAAAAATTAAATCTGCTCTCTTCAAAACAGGTTCTTTTTTAGGATCCCGCCTCAAAGCGCTCTTCAGCTCCCCCCTTTCGAATGAAGCTTATGAGAAACTCGAACAAATCTTATATGAAGCAGACATCGGCTCTATCGTTACACAAGAGCTCATTGCAGATGTTAAAAATTTCTTGAAACGTCATCCAAACTCCAAACCCGATGAAATTATTGCACGGATGAAAGAGCATGCTGATGAAATTCTCTCAGCCGCCCCCAAAATTGTTCCTCAGCAAGGCTTGCCCCACGTGATCTTAATTGTGGGGATTAATGGAAGCGGGAAAACAACCTCCATTGCAAAACTGGCCGCCCATTATAAAAGAGAAGGAAAGAAAGTGTTAGTGGCAGCCGCCGATACATTTCGTGCAGGAGCCATTGATCAATTGACTCTTTGGTCGGAAAAATTAGGAATTGAAATTGTGAAAGCCCAACCGGGAAGCGACCCTTCCAGTGTTGCTTTTGATGCACTTACTGCCGCTTCTAAAAGAGGTCTTGATATTGTTTTGATCGATACTGCCGGCCGGCTCCAAAATAAAACCGATCTCATGAAAGAGCTTGAAAAAATCCGGCGCACCACTGCAAAAGTTGTCCCGCACGCTCCTCATGAAGTTTTGCTCGTTTTAGATGCAACGACCGGTCAAAATGCCGTCGAGCAAGCCAAGATCTTCAATCAATTTACTCCTCTCACAGGAATAATACTCACAAAGCTGGACGGAAGCGCAAAAGGGGGCGTCGTACTCCCCATTTACAAAGAACTTGGCATCCCTATTTTGTGGGTCGGTGTCGGCGAAAAAGCGGACGATTTAATCCCCTTCGAAAAAAAATCTTATCTTTCAGGATTGTTTGAAAATAACTCTTAGGAGTATTTTCAAAATAATGCATACCTTTTTATATTCACCACTCTCTGTTCAAACCGCAAGCGACAAAAATAATCCTGTCTTGCTGCTTCTCTTCATCCTCAAGGAATTTGTGAAAAATCCGGAGGGTTTTAAAGATGAAGGACATTCTCACATAGGTCCCTTCGAATGGACTTTAAAAGGATCTTCTGTACAAAAGCTCCGCGAACATTTTTCTCTTCTCCCTCATGCCTTCCCACAGCTTGCTGATTCTATTCCAACATTCAACTTCAATCTTTCAACTCAAGAATCGATTACCCACCTAGAACCGTTCATCTGGGCTTGCAAAGACAGTGAAAATCTTCTGCTTTTTTTAGTCCGTCATCAAAAGGATCTCGCTCTAAAACCGATTCTCGATAGAATATGTCCTGAAGGACTCGATGCAGTCAAAGAGAAGATTGCTAGGGGTTTTAGAAAACGAGGATACCCTTTTACACGATGGACTCACTCATCCAAGACACATTAGATTATTTGAAAGAGGTGGCCAAAACCACTCCTTACCTCTTTGCGACCCAAGAGGAAGTCGATTATTTTACTCCGCGCCAATCAAAACCCAAGCCTATCGTCACAAGCTCTCCTCTTCCACTTCCTAAAAAAAGAGTCGAAGCCCCTGCAGCACCTCAAAAAGTCGAGTTTCCACCTACCCCTCCTCCAAAACCTCCAGTGATCGTAGAGAAAAAACAACTGAATGAAATGCGCCTTGTCATTGAAAAAACATTTCCAGAGCTGGCTCTTCGAGAAACCATCTTAGATGATGCGCATGCAAAAAAAATGTCACGCCTTTGGGAAGAGACTTATCTTTCTGCTCAAATAGTAGTGATTGCTTTTGGAGAAGTAGGAGCAGGACTCGATTTTTTAAAAAATGTAGTAGACGCCATCGATCGACTCATAGCTCCAGCAGAGCTCATCGATGGAGCCGCTTTAGAAAAAGAACAAGGATGGGATCTTCTCTTAAAATCCCCTTCCCTCAAGGGCGTTCTATGCTCTCCATGGTCTTCATGGAAATCGACATCGCTCAGTAAATATTATAAGCAAAATGGAGCAACACAGGAGCAGTTCTTAGGATCTCAGAAACTCCTGCTTCTAGAGCCAAGCCTTTCCTACCTCAAAAACCCAGATCGCAAACGGAAGTTATGGCAACTCATCAATACGCAGCTGTTGTCGTAGACCTTGCTGTCCCCAAAGCCCTGGATTATAAAATACCTGAAGATCTGCTCGCTTGTGCCCATCCAGGATGCCGCGTCAAAGTTCCTTTGCGAGGAAGATTTTATCCCGGCACCATCTTAGAGCTGAAAGAAAAGCCAGAAATTGCGCGCGTCAGTTTGATTCAAGAGATCCTCCCGGAAAATAGTTCTATCTCTCCTGACCTACTCAAGCTAGGTCTTTGGATTTCCAGCTACTACTGCAGCCCTTTTTTTAAAGTCATTAAACAACTCCTTCCCCCTTCTATCCGCCAAGGGATGGAAGCAAAACAGCAGCTCTTTGTAAAACCCCTCCTTTCTAAACCTGAACTTGCAAAGCTATGCCAAACAAAAAATGGATCGCAGCGAGATATCCTCGACGTATTGTTAAAGCATCCCAAAGGAATTCTTCTCACTGAGCTCTTAGAAAAAATAAACGCCTCTAGAAGCCCTGTGAGCACGCTTGCAAAACAAGGAGCTCTATCACTTTCTCCCCTTACCATCGATCGCAGTCCTCTAGACGGCCACGATTTTTTTCCGACAAAACATAAACTCTTAAATCACGAACAAGAGAAAGCTTTTAATCACATTCTTGAGTCGCTCAGCAGCCTAACATTTCAAACGCATCTACTCTTTGGAGTCACAGGCAGCGGAAAAACAGAAGTTTATCTTCAAGCCATTGATGCAGCACTTAGCCAAGGTAGATCCGCCCTTTTTCTTGTTCCGGAAATTGCCCTTACATCTCAAACCATGGAAAGACTCCGCAGCCGTTTTCAAGAACGGGTCGCCATCTTGCATCATAGACTCAGCCCAGGAGAGCGACGCGACAGCTGGCACAAAATCCGCTCGGGAGAAATTTCACTGGTCGTTGGACCACGTTCTGCTCTTTTTAGCCCGCTCAAAAATTTAGGACTGATTATCGTCGATGAAGAACACGACAGCGCCTATAAACAAACCGATGAAATGCCTTGCTACCAAGGACGGGATGTTGCCGTCATGCGAGGAAAAATCTGCAACGCTACCGTCATTTTAGGCAGCGCCACACCTAGTTTAGAAAGCTATCATAACGCGCTTCAAGGGAAGTATCACCTAGAGTCCCTTTTTGAGCGTGCAGATCATGCGACGCTTCCCACCGTCCACGTTGTCAATATGAAACCCGAATACGCAAAAGCGCGCGGCTTTACCCTCTTTTCTGAAAAACTCCTAAGCAGCATTAAAGACCGGATGGACATCGGAGAACAAACGCTTCTTTTTCTTAACAGACGAGGATTTCATACGTCCTCCTCATGCCAAGCCTGCGGAGAAGCCATTCAATGCCCTCATTGCTCCATCACGCTAACTTTTCATAAAGGCGATAACATTCTCTCTTGCCATCTTTGTAATTATGAAACGCGCCCTCTCACTGAATGCCCGTCTTGCAAAGCGCAAGACTCGTTCAAGTATAAAGGAGCCGGCACAGAACACGTTGAGCGCGCCTTGCATGCCATCTTCCCCGAGGTGCGCACCTTGCGTCTGGATGCAGATACGACAAAACACAAGGGAAGCCACGACAAGATGTTCAAGCAGTTTAGAGCAGGAAAAGCTGACATCCTCATCGGCACACAGATGATAGCTAAAGGGCTCCATTTCCCTTCTGTCACCTTAGTCGGGATTCTCAACCCTGACATGTCGCTTCATATTCCTGACTTTCGTTCAGGAGAGAATGTCTTCCAGCTCATCACACAAGTGGCCGGAAGATCCGGAAGAAGCCAGCTCAAAGGAGAAGTCATCCTCCAAACAACCCTTCCCCATCATCCCCTCTTTATTCAAGCATCGCGCCTGGACTACCCCGCTTTTTATGCCGAAGAAATTGCGGTGCGAAAAGCGTTTAACTATCCCCCGTTCTGCCACCTTGTCAAACTCGTCTTTTCCGGGGAAGATCCTGGACTCACTGAAGCCTATGCACAAAAACTGCGCGCCCAGCTCATCCAAAAGCTTCCGCCCTCCTATGAGTTCAACCCCATAGTCCCTTGCGGCTACGCCAAAATCAAAAACAACTACCGCTTCCAATGCCTTATTAAAGGAGAGTCCGCCCGTCCCGTAACCGACCTGCTCAAAACAGCTACGCCCCTACCCTCTGTCCGACTTCTCATCGGCGTCGATCCGCTGTCTACGTATTTTTAGAATTTGAGTTTATCCAATGGTGGTAAGGGTCCCATTTT
>JAGOLG010000092.1 GCA_017994195.1 Rhabdochlamydiaceae bacterium | reverse complement strand
TCGTAAAAGAAGGCCATGTCTATGCGATTGATATTCAAAAGGATGCGTTGGATAAAGCCCGAATCTATGTTCAAGCTCAAAATGTCACTTTCCTCCATCAATGCCACACCAATCTACCTAAGGATGAGAAAGTTAGGCTGATTGTTTACAATCTTGGCTACCTGCCTGGAGGCAATAAACAAATCACTTCGCAGACTGGTACCACTCTAGAAAGCGTCTCCAAAGCTTTGGATTTGCTACCCCCTGGCGGGGCTCTATCGATTACTTGCTATCCGGGGCATGATGAGGGGGCGCAAGAAGAAAAAGCCCTTCAGGCGTGGTCCAAAACAATTCCCCTTAAGGTTATCTGGTCGACTTGGAGACCCAATTCTCCAACGTTATTAATCATAATAAAGTAAATAATTTAATTGTCAGTTAATTACAGTTAGTTTAACTATAGTATGTTTTATTATAATAATTAGTATTATTCTTAATATTGGTTAATTGTAGTAAAATAAGGGTAGATCAGGAACCCCTTGCGTTAATTTTTAATATAATAGTATGAGGTGGAAAGTATGGATCTAAATATGAATTCAAGCCACTACTCTGCCCTGGCAGAGACCCTATCTTCCGTCGAGGAAGTTCTCTCGTCCGTGAAAAACGTTCTAGAGTCCGAGCCTGTGACCGACGAAGTACGCCAATCTCTTTTAGAAAAGCTCGATTGTGCTTCTCGTAATCTTTCGTCTTTAGAAAGAACGGCTGCAAACATCAATCAATTTGCTCAATCTTATTTTGAACAGCTGCGTCAAAAAGCGATTACTTTATATGGAAAGGTCGATGATTCGTACCTGCAACATGAAGTAGTTGTTTTACAAGATGAGACGCATGGTCTAGAAGACACCATGAATAAAAAAGATTTGAGTTCGATGGCCGAGCGGATTGAGGAGATCAAGGAACATTTAGTTAAAATATTAAATGAGTTCAGACCTGCCTTGCAAGAGCGTCGTGCACTTGTTGCTGCAAAGCTTGTTTTAGAAAAAGCTGAAGCATTTCTCAGGGGAGAAAAACTGCCGGAGTTTCCGTTGGATGAGTTATCCCTTCTTGAAACAGAAGAGATTTTAGAGGAGCTTGCTGAATATCTATCAGATAACAACCGAGGCGCCCTCCGCCTGCTCATGAGACGTCTGACCCCCCTACAAAAAAAGATTGTCTTAGCTTACTTGGAGCCCAAAGATCTGCTCTCGAACCTGCTTCATGATGTAGAAGGAACCGCAGATCAAAATATCATGATCGCCGGCTAAGGCAGTCTCAATCGCTTTTTCAATCGATTCGCATTCTGTGAAATGGGAGATTTTCTTAACTAAGAGAATCTCCTTTAATTTTTGAGTTGTCGCGGCTCGTTTAGAATCCGCTGAGACAAGGAATAGGTGATCGGCTGAAGCTGCTATGATTTCAAGGCACTGTTCTAAATCTTTATCCGCAGAAAGACCGACAATAGCTACAAATTTTTTGCCCGGATACTGGTAATTCCATGTTTTAATCAGCTCTTTAAAACCTTCTTCATTATGGGCAACATCCAGGACAAATCGTCCATGCCTTTCAAAGCGGCAGGGGGGGGTTGCAAGAAGGCCCATTTCTATGTTTTGATCCGAAATGGAAAAGTAAGGCCGTAGTTGCTCAATAGCTGCACGCGCGATCGCTTGATTTTCAAGGTCGTAGCCCCCCGGCTTCGCAGAAACCTCAATGAGAGGACTCTTTTGGGCCTGTGCCTGCTGGTAGATCGGTTGATACCTGGCTTTGGGTCCAATAACGACTGGGACGCCGGGCTTAATGATCCCAGCCTTTTGAAACGCGATCTCTTCAAGTGTAGACCCCAATAACTCGACATGATCCAGTCCAATGGATGTTATGACAGAAACTAAGGGGGAAACGACGTTCGTCGTATCATAAAGCCCTCCGATTCCTGTCTCAATCACAGCCAGATCCACTTTTTGCTCATGGAAGTATTGGAAAGCTAAAAATGTGGTAAAATCAAAAAAGCAATACTCCGGAAACCTTTTGAGAAGAGGCGTCAGGAATTTTTCAATATCATCGTCAGATATCTTGACCCCGTTTATTTGAATTCTTTCTGCAAAATTGTGAATGTGAGGGGAAGTGAAAAGTCCCACTTGATAACCTGCGAGCTCCAGAGTTTTAGCGATTTTTGTCGTGACAGATCCTTTTCCATTGGTGCCAGCTACATGCACTGTTGGATAACACAGCTCGGGGTGCCCTAAGCTCTGGAAAATAGAATCTAGGCAAACTTGGTCTTTAGGGATCTGCCGCGTAAGTTTCGAAAAAAGCTCGTGAAGAAGTGTTTCTACGCCCATGTTGCTCTCTGGAAAATACGTTCAAAAGTAGCTTGATCGACCCCTTGGCAGCCAATGGGAAGATCGGGCTTGAAAGACCCATGAAAATCAGAGCCGCCGCTCATGAGCCAGCGCTTATCTCTAGCAATTTGGGCCCACGGTTTATCTGTTTTAATTTTGCCGTAGTTGCACTCAATTCCATCAAATGGTTTTTGAAGCAGGAGGTCGACAGGAAACGAAGAAGTCAGTAGATGAGGATGGGCAATGAAAGCTTTCCCATCGGCTTTATGAATCGTATCGATGGTGTCATCAACGCTTAAACTCTCTCCGCGCACATAACAGCTTTTCCCCTCTCCCAAATACCGATTGAATGCTTCTTTAATCGATTTAACATACCCTTTTTGGAGCATCAGAAGAGCGATATGAGGGCGTCCTACAGAATCTCCATGGACTTTGATGTTGTCTAAATCGATATCAATTCCCTTGGAGCGGAGCATTTCAAGCATGGCTAAGTTACGATGCAAGCGTCGATTCTTATGCCGAAGACACAGCTTTTGGATAACAGAAGAATTCGGTTCAAAGTCATATCCCAATAGATGGACGTCATGTCCTTCAAAGACACAGGAAAATTCAATTCCTATGCCTAGATGGATGCCGATTTCACGGGCAACTGGAAGAGCTTTTTCATAAGCTGCCATCGTATCGTGATCTGTGATTGAAAGACCAAAAAGACCGCACTCTTTTGCATGCCGTACTAAGTCTTCTGGTGAGAACGATCCATCGGAAGCTTGGCTATGGGTATGGATATCGGCCCATGGAGTATTATTTTGCATCGGGTTAATTATACGGAATGATCCGAATTTCCATCTCGAGAAATTGTCCGGTTTTTTCAAGCACTGTACTTTGGACATGTTTTGCAAGCGTTAAAACATCTTCTGATTTTGCAGATCCTTTGTTCACGATAAAATTGGCATGGACCGTCGAAACTTCAGCCCCGCCAATTGAAAAACCCTTGAGGCCGCACTCCTGAATCAACCTTCCAGCAGACATTTGCGGAGTATTACGAAAGACACACCCTGCTGATTGGTCTGAATACGGCTGAGTTTTTGTGCGGTAATCAATCAGGGTTAGTTGCTTTTGGCGCGCCACTGAAGAAGCTCTAAGCTGAAATCGAGCTGCTGCGATCGCTCCTTTTCTTTCATGAAATGAAGTGTGGCGATAGCCCCACTCGATCTCACTTTTAGGCAGAACCTCTACATCCCCTTTTTCATTCACGTAGGTGACATCAAAGAGCGTCTGAAATGTTTCAGAGCCATTGGCTCCCGCATTCATGAAGACAGCGCCACCAACAGTGCCAGGAATTCCGGAGGCAAATTCAAGCCCTTCCCAACCTTTGCGAGCAGTTTGAGAGCCTAAAAGTGAAAAGCTATATCCTGCTCCCACTTGAAAAAGACCTTCTTTTTCTTCTATAAAGTGAATCTTATTCAAGATAATCACTCCATCAAAGCCTTGATCGCTGAAAAGAGAGTTAGATCCTTTGCCTAAAATAAGATAAGAGAGATTTTTTTCATTGCAGGTACAAATAGCTTCCTGCAGCTGAACAATGGTTGTAACTATGGTGAAATATTTGGCCGGACCACCGATGCCGAATGTGGTGAAATCTTTAAGAAGTTTTCCTTCTTCAAACTGCATTCGTTTCTTTATAAAGGGTGTCTAAAAGAGCGTTAATAAAATGAGAACTTTCGGCCGTTGCAAATTTACGGGCAAGGCGCATCGCCTCACTGATCGCAACTTTCGGAGGAACTTCTTTTGAATAGAGCATTTCGTAAATTCCCAGCCTGAGCAGGTTCTTCTCAACGCGAGGAATGCGATCAAATTCATATTCTTTAGAATGGTTTGTAATCAAGGAGTCGATTGCGGCCTGCTGTTTTTTGATTTCAGCTACAACCTCTTGGGCTTGGTAAAGAGATTTTTTTGTTACTTGGTGATGCTGCATTAAAAAAGGAAAGACATCTTCACTCTGCGACTCAAAGTCGCTGCTGTAGAGAAGATGGAATACAATCTCACGTAATTTTTGAAGAGGGAGCGCCATTCGGTCTATCATACCATTTCTTAACTCTCCCTGCAAGCCCAGTATTAAATTATTTAATTGATAAAATCTTGACTATTAGCTCTCTTTGTTCTAAACTATCTCCTATTTATGACAATTAGAGCGGTCTTTTACGGTCACACTTTCAGTTGGACTGCAATTAAGAGCAATAGACCCCATCTTGACAATCCGTTGATACGCCTAGATGAAGGCGGCAAACTTAAATTGGTATGGGACAATGGTCGCCTTGAAACAATAGTCTCTCGTCTTCCCGAAGGAGTGTATGAAGTCGGTGTTCATTATGGCCTTAAGTGGCATGGAAGGAATGTTGCTGGAACTCCCGAATTAGATCTAGAAGATCTTGCTTTGTTTGCTCGCCTGGCAAATTTTTCTTTCTTGCCTGTAGCATTCTTTGCAGGAGCTTCACTAAAAACAGAACTCAAAGAAGCTCCTATTATTGGCTTTGCATTGTCCGTCATTAGCTGCATGGGACTCCATTACGGATTACAACGACGTGCATGGACAGTAGCTCAAACAGTGTTGCGAATTCATGAATCTGCAGATAAACATATGAAATCTGGTCCGCTTGTTGCTTATGAGAATTGGGATAACTACAACTCTGAAAAATACCAGCTGGTCCTATGGTCAACGCTGGCAGGATATAGACTTCCTGAAGAACAAGTAAATTTATTAGACTAAAACGGTTGTTCTTGTTAGGTTTATGTGTTGACATAAGCTCAATTTAGAAGGTCGCGAGGTAGAATGTGCTCGGTATCTTTCTTGATACAGAAACCAATGGTTTAAATCCTTTCGTTCATCGAGTGCTTGAAATTGCATTCAAGATTGTCGATTTAACATCGGGTAAAGTAGTAGACTCCTATGTTGCAACACTCAAGCAACCTCCGGAAGAATGGAGCAAGAGCGATCCTGTCAGCCTTAAAGTTAACGGATTCACATTGGCGATGGTCGAGCAAGGCATTTCTCCATCCCAAGCAGCAACAGAGATCACTAACATTTTACAAAAAAACAAAGTCCGCCGGGAAACAGCTGTTTTCATTTGTCAGAACCCATCGTTTGACCGCATCTTTTTCTCTCAACTGATCAGTCCTGACATTCAGGAAGGTTTTAAATGGCCGTACTATTGGCTCGACTTTGCCTCAATGTATTGGGCCGAAGCGATGCGCGCTGGAAGAAACATCGATGAAAAGTTCCCTTGGAAAACAGGATTTTCAAAAGACAAAATTGCGCATGTGTACGCCCTGCCGTCTGAGGCTAGCCCTCATAGAGCAATGAATGGCGTCGACCACCTACTCCTCTGCTACGAGCGCGTAATAGGTTTTCAATGAAACGACCTTTATTACACTTGCTCCTGCTCTTAGTCTCAAACTCCATTTTTGCAATATCTATGCAAGAAGCCGAACAAAGAGCTTTAGAAT
>JAGOLG010000091.1 GCA_017994195.1 Rhabdochlamydiaceae bacterium | reverse complement strand
GGACATTCCAACATGGAAATCATCACCTACATTATCTCCGGCTCTTTAAAACACGCTGATAACCTGGGCCATACCTCTATTTTGAATGAAGGCGAGGTCCAAAGGATGACAGCCGGAAAAGGGATTAGGCATGGGGAGTGGAACGCTTCTAATACCGATACCGTCCATCTACTCCAAATTTGGATCTATCCCGAAAAAGAAAACCTCACTCCTGATTACGAACAGCAGCCTGTCGATCTTGCCCCCAACCGCCTATGTCCTATTGTGCAAAAAGGAGGCGGAAAGAACATTTTAAAAATCCATCAAGATGCCTCTATTTATTCTCTGCACTTAGACCGCCACGAGCTTACCTATTCCAACCCTAAAGGACGCGCTTTGTGGATCCAAGTGATCAAAGGCCCATTAACCTGCAACTCCGTTCAACTTCAAAATGGCGATGCCGTCTCTTTTGAAGAAGCCGTTTCGGTCTCTCTAAAAGGAGAAAATGCCCATCTGCTTCTGTTCGATCTTCCATTAATTCCTTGATCCGCATTAAAATGCTTAGGCATGGCAGCATCAACAGATCACTCTTTAATTAGTTTCTTTTCTTACTTCACAGGTTTTTCTGCTTACCGTCTTGCGATCGGTGTTCCGCTAGAAGGCGTTACAAAACGGGAAATCCTTGAAAGAAAAACAACACTCAAAGTGATCCAATCGACACCTGTGCTTGAGCTTCGAAGAGGTTTTCAACCCAATGCGATCAAATATCTATCCTCTTCTTATTTGCAAATAGGTTCAACATGGCTGGCTTCAAGTTTAACACCGACGCAGCTTCCTCCGACTCTCCGAGGAGTCCTCATTGGAGTTCTTACAACCTCCATGGAAGCGTCTGTGAGAAATGTTTGGAATGTGCTTGTCACACGTTTCATTCAAGGAGACAATTGGAACGTCGTACAAAAAGAGGGAGTTTCTCTTTTAACCAAAGGCCTTTCTCCCGCCCTGCTTCACCGAGGATTCAGCAGCACGGTTTATTGGGGTCTTTATGAGCCTTTGCATAATAGATACCCTGGAAATCCCTTTGGCGTTGGCTTTGCCGTCGGCATCATTCAAGTGTTGTCCACATCCCCTTTTTATATTGCCACCGTTAGAAGGCAAGCCAAATTAAATCCTGGCGAAGCGCCTCTTCCTAAAAGTTTGCGGGATCTCATGAAGCAAATTGCAAAAAGTGAAGGCGTAGTGCGAGGATTGTTTGTAAGAGGCCTAACGCCGCGTCTGATTCATTCGACGCTGACATCAGGTCCTCTCATGTTCATGTTAGAAAAATATCACATTATCCATCGGTAGTCATGTTCAGAATCGCTTTTAAAATGCTAGTGGGCGACAGGGCAAAATATTTGCTTCTTGTTTCAGCTCTTTCTTTTTCGGTTCTATTGATGACGCATCAGAGCTCTGTCTTTTTTGGCCTGCTTCGATGGAGCACGGCAACCATTAGAAACATTCAAGCCCCTCTGTGGGTGGTCGATCCGCTTGTCGAACAACCCGGGGAATTCCTTCCGCTGCTTCAAACAGATCTTCCGCGCGTCAGATCGGTCGAAGGTGTTAAATGGGCTGTTCCCTTGTTTTTTTCCATCCAGCAAGCACGTCTTGAAGATGGCGCTTTCAAGTCAATCCAGCTCATGGGCCTTGATACGACAACATTAATAGGCGCTCCTTCCAAAATGCTGGCTGGATCTCTTGAAGATATTTGGCAGGAAGGGGCCGTGATCATTGATGAAGTCGGCGTCCACCATTTCAGCTTGGGAAGAGACCGCCCTATTGCTGTCGGAGACCGTCTAGATGTCAACGATCATGAGCTTCGAGTTGTAGGAATTTGCAAAGTCGATCCCTCTTTTTTCGGATACCCTTATGTTTTTACAACCTATGACACAGCTCTTCAAATCACCCCTTCAAAACGGAAAAATTTAGCCTTTATTTTGGCAGCACCCGAAAACGAATCACAGATTGAAAAAGTTGCGGGCGACATTCAAAATCAAACAGGGTTGAAAGCCTATACCCAAGAGAAATTCTTTTGGAGTACGATCCATTGGGTTTTTAAAAATACCGGCATCCCTTTTTCATTCAGCATTACAATTATTATGGGTTTTTTAGTTGGAGTCGCAGTTTCCGGACAAACGTTCTACTCCTTCATCTTAGAAAACCTCAAATACTTAGGTGCGCTAAAAGCGATGGGCGCCAGCACTTCTCTTCTATGCCGCATGCTTATTTTGCAAGCCTTCCTTGTAGGATTTATTGGATACGGCGTTGGTGTAGGAGTAAGCTCCATTTTTGGACACTTAGCAGTCGGTAAAAGCAGCTTTCCTTTTTTCATGCCTTTTGAAATTTTACTCATTCCTTTTACTGCCGTGTTTTTAATCTGCACTTTCTCTGCACTTTTGGGAATCAATCGCGTCAGAAAATTAGATGCCGCCGAGGTTTTCCGTGGATAAAAAACCTGATATCTTGGTTCAAAACATCTGTAAAACTTTTAGCCAAGGCGGCGAAGAGCTGCATGTCTTAAAAGACGTTAATTTCCAAGCCTTCTCAGGCGAGCTCGTCATGATTGTCGGGCCGTCAGGCAGCGGTAAAACAACTCTTTTAAGCGCGCTGGCTGGAACACTTACCATTGAAAGCGGCTCTATCCGGCTTTTTGATTTCGAACTGACAGCCAAATCCGCCAAAGAGATTATTAATTTTAGAAAAGATCACGTCGGCTTTATCTTTCAGCAGTTCCATTTGATCCCGAGCCTTACATGCGGAGAAAATGTCGCCATCCCTCTTTTGCTCAAAGGGCTATCTCATGCTGCAGCCTTGAAAGAAGCGCGCAAAAGCTTAGAGGAAGTCGGTTTAGAAAGTAAGTTCGAAATCTCTCCCAAAAACCTCTCAGGCGGTCAGCAACAGCGTGTGGCGATTGCAAGAGCGCTCATCCACAAGCCCAGCCTGATCATTTGCGATGAGCCGACAGCTGCCCTAGATTCAGAATCAGGAATCAAAATCATGGACCTCATTAAAGAACATGTAAAAATGCCGGGCCGCATCGTGATTATTGTCACGCACGATAGCCGCATTTTTAAATATGCAGATCGAATCGAAACAATGAACGATGGAAAAATTCTATGAAACGAAAAGGTTTTATTTTTATCTTAGCAGCCGTAGGCATTGCTTCTTCCGTATGGGCCATTAAACGAGGGTCGGCCACGCCTCCCCCCAGCCCTTTAATCGTCGCCCCTGCAGAAAAACCCCATCCCAAGGCGATTGCAGCTGCTGGCATCATTGAGTCGTTTGGAGAAAATATCCATGTCGGAGCGCCGGAAAATGGAGTCGTCCAAGAAGTCTATGTCAAAGTCTTAGACACCGTAAAAAAAGGAACCCCTCTCTTCAAGCTCGATACACGCTCTTTAGAGTCGGATCTTAAAGTCGCCGAAGCTAAATTAAAAGTCTCAGAGGCACAGCTCTCTCAGCTCGAAGACCAGCTTGCAAGACTTCGCTCGATTAAAGATACGCGAGCTGTCAGCAGCGAAGAAATTCGGACAAAAGAACACTCTTGTTTTGTAGCACTGGCTACAAAAAAACAAATGGAGCAAGAAAAAGAAAGGATTGCCATTTTAATCGATAGGCTCACGATTAAATCTCCCATCGATGGCGTTGTGCTTAAGAAAAATATCCAATCCGGCGAATATCTCTTAGCTTCAAACTCCGATCTTGCACCTTTTGTCGTCGGCAATACCCGGCTTTTGCAAATCCGTACGGATATTGATGAACATAATGCTTCAGTATCTCTTGGCGATGCAACAGCCTTTCCAAAAAACAACCCCAACTTAAAAATCCCTCTCAAATACTTTCGAACAGAACCGTATGTCGTCCCCAAAATCTCTCTCACAGGATCGAGCAAGGAAAAAGTCGACACCCGTGTGCTTCAAGTGATCTACACATTTGAGCCTCCTAAAGAGCTCAATCTCTTTGTAGGACAGCAAGTCGATGTCTACATCGAGCGAGGAGCTTCTCAATGAAGAAAGCTTTTTTGCTGATCGCTTTAACAGGATGTTTAAACTACCATCCCAAAATGCCGGATATTCCTATTCCAGAAACCTGGAAAGAGGTGACGACTGAGGAGTTATCTTTCAGTGAAAAAAATCGTTTTTGGGAATTTTTTGAAGATCCTGTCTTAAATCAGCTAGAAAATGAAGCGCTTGCCGGCAATTTTGATCTTCAAATCGCAGCAAGCCGAATCGAAAACGCCCGCGCGCTTGTCATGAAAGATCATGCCCAGAGGCTTCCTAAAGTCGATTTAAACGTTTCTGCAACCCAAGATGAAACACTCCTCAATCCACGCTCGTTTGGATCTCCAACAAATCATCTGGAAAGAGTCAAGCAAGAGCAGTACAGTATGATCGGAGCGTTTTCATATGAAGCCGATCTCTGGGGAAAGTTCAAAGCAAAAGAAAAAAGCGCCCGCTCTAACCTCCAAGCTTCCAAATGGGAACATGAATTCATTTATCAAACTCTTGTGGCAGATGTTGCCATCTCGTATTTTAATCTCCGCTCCTTTGAAGCACAGATCGCCGTCTTAGAAGAAGGCATTTTCCTTTGGAAAGATAAAATCGACCTCATTAAAAGCCGTGTTGAAGCGGGCCTTGAGCCTGAAATCGACCTTGCAAAAGCGCAGCTCGAACTAGCGCTCGTCGAAGGAGAAGCTCAAAGCGCAAAACGAGACCGCGCTTTAGAAGAGAATAAACTAGCAGCGCTTGTGGGGAAACCGGCCTCCTCGTTCAAAGTCGCACCCGGAAAACTACCGGAAAATGTTCCACCCCTTCCAAATATTCTACCTTCTCAGATTCTCCTTAGAAGAGCCGATATTCAAAGCGCTCTTAGTTTTGTTTCTGCAGGAAGATATGACGTCTCGGTTGCCCTAAAAAATTACTTCCCTTCTTTTCCCCTCACAGGAAATCTAGGCCTTTCCAGCCCGCTATTATCTCATTTCTTTGAGTGGCAAGCAAGGTACTGGGGATATGCTTTAAATGCCATCGAGCCGCTCTTTGATGGAGGGCGCCGCAAAGCCGATGTCAAGCAAGCCAAAGCCCGCTTTAAAGAATCTGTTTCCATCTACCAAAAAACCGTCAACCAAGCCTTCCAAGATGTTGAAGATGCGCTCTCAACGCTCCACTATAAAAATCTTCAAATGGAAGCTCAGACAAGAGCGTGCCTGGCCGCTGCAGATACATTTACACTATCCGAAGAGCAGTTTAAAAGCGGCCTCATCTCCTACCTCCTCGTTGCCGATGCAAAAAATCGCTCCATTGCTGTAGAAAGAAAAAAGGCGGCCTTAAAAGGCGAAGAGCTCACTGCTTGGGTACAGGTCTTAAAAGCCTTAGGAATCCAATGAAAATTTCTTTCTTCCAATCTCCTGTTTCAGCAGGGTTCCCCTCTCCTGCCGATGATGTTGTCGAAAAAACACTCGACCTAAACGAACTGTTGATTGAGCATCCCGCAGCGACTTTTTTCGTGCGCGTGCAAGGAAGCTCTATGAAAGATGCTCACATTCTGGATGGAGATGTCTTAATCGTTGATCGAGCAAAAAAAGCAGTCTCCGGCTCTATTGTCGTCGCTGTCTTAAACGGAGAGTTCACCGTCAAGCGGATTGAAAAAAAAGGAGAAGCCGTTTGGCTTGTGCCTGAAAATCGAAAATTTCCTCCGACTGAAATCAGACCTGAGATGGAATTCCAAGTGTGGGGAGTCGTGACTTATGTCATCCACAAAATACAGCCTCGTTGATTGCAATAGTTTTTTTGTCTCGTGCGAGCGGCTTTTTAACCCTAAGCTCGAGCGCCGCCCCGTCGTCGTGCTTTCCAATAACGACGGATGCGTCATTGCTAGATCCAAAGAAGCAAAAGCTGCCGGCATCCCCATGGGAGCTCCCGCTTTTGAGTGCAGGCAGCTCTTTTTAAGACACAATGTGGCCG
>JAGOLG010000014.1 GCA_017994195.1 Rhabdochlamydiaceae bacterium | reverse complement strand
GGAATAAGTCCAGTTTCGTATTATAGCAATAAAACCTCTAAAGCCTTGAGGGAGAAGGGATTGTAGTTGATCGGCAAAGGCGTTGGGATGGAGGGCATCGCGGTTAGGATAGAGGATAAATGTGAAGATGGCAAAGTAGCCAATAAAGAGCCACATCATCGCATAAAAGATCGTGCGCCTGTTGAGCCAGTTGGAAAAGCGTGTAAAAATAAAAGTCATTAGGAGAGCGATGGGTAAAACACCCCACATCTTTATGAACGGTATAGCTTCTGCTCCTGAGTCGGGAGCGGTGATTAAAACTGCATCTTTTGAAATACGAAGAAGGTAGTAGTTAAAGCAAACGAGAAAAGAAATCAAAAACATCGGGATGAATTTTGGGTATTCTTCCCGGTAGATAGGCCATAAGAAGGCACGCAATGTGCCAAACGGCTTTGTACTCATGCGCCTCGAATTATATACGCGTTATACCCATTATATCAATGAAATACTAAGTCAATAACTAAACATTTTACTTGTCGCTTAGTGCATCAATTCCAGGCAAGTGTCCCTTTTCAAGATATTCCAGCGAGGCTCCCCCTCCTGTAGAGAGGTGGGTGAACTTGCCTGCTAAACCTAAATTTTGAATTGCAGCCAGGGAATCCCCCCCGCCGATCACTGTGATTGCCCCTGAATCTGCCAGGCACTCGGCAATTTTAGTCGTTCCCCTGATGAAGTGAGGGAATTCAAAGACCCCAAGAGGGCCGTTCCAAAAAATAGTTGATGCTTTTTTGAGCTGTTCGCACCAGGCGCTTGCCGTTGCAGGTCCGATATCCATGCCCATCCAGCCTGGCGGAATAGCTTCTGGCAAAGTCACTGTTTTATAAGTTGCATCATTTCGAAATTGGTCTGCAATCACAAGATCGGTGGGTAGATAAACAGATACTTTTTGTTCTTGAGCTTTTTGAAGAAAAAACCTGGCTTCATCAAGAAGTGCGGCTTCAATAGGCGAAGCGCCTGTTTCAAACTCTAGCGCTTTTAAAAATGTGAGACCCATTCCTCCGCCGATAAAAAAAGCATCGACATGCTTAAGAAGCGATTTTAACACTCCAATCTTTGATGAAACCTTTGCTCCGCCAACAATCACATAGAATGGGTGCTTAGGATTTTCAAGAAGAGGCTGCAAAAATTGAAGCTCTTTTTCTATCAAAAGACCCATGGCGGCTTTTCCAGGAAAATATTGCTCAATCACTGAAATGGACGAATGAGCCCGATGCGCTGCGGCGAAAGCATCATTAACATAGTAATCAATGCCCTTTGCAAGCTCTTTTGCGAAATTAGGATCAAGAGAGGGATTTTCTTCTGCGGGATAAAATCGTAAATTTTCCAGCAAAAGAATTTGTCCGCCCTTAAGATCCTGAACCATTTTATCGACATCTTTTCCTATACAATCCGTGGCAAAAAAAACAGGAGCTACAACCAGCTGTGAGAGTTTCTTTGCGCAGATTCCAAGGGAAAATTGGATGTCTTGTTTTGATTGAGGCCGTCCCAAATGGCTCATCAGTATAACGGCTGCACCGTCTTGAAGCGCTTTTTGAATGGTTGGAATCGATTCTCTAATGCGTGTGTCATCGGAAATCGAGCCATCTTTATTCAATGGAACATTATAATCGACACGGATTAATACCTTTTTTCCGGCAAGAGGCAAATCTTGTAATGTTAGCTTTGGCATTAAACTCACTATAACCAGAAAAGCTTCTGGAAGTCAAAGCTGAGAAAAAGGATTCCCTGATTGTTCGAAGCGGTTTCCTTTATTTCTCTTATGAAGTTCGGTTTTGATGGAGAAAATGAGGTCTTGATCAAAATCGCCGCGAAGGGCCCATTTAAGATATTCGACGGGAATTTCGCTAAAAGGGCGTCCTTTATATTTTCCAAGAGGCATATTGCGGAGCAAGATGGGGTTTTTAAGCCGCTCAAGCAGCTGCTCCGTAGTTTTAAATTTAGTTGAGAGATATTTAAAAACACGAATATTCACAATCACATCACTCATCGCTCGATGCGCGCCTTCTTCTTCGATATTGAAATGTTGACGGAGTCTTTCTAATGAGTTAGTCGGGCTTTCTCCGTAGAGTCTAGCAAGTCTAAGTGTGTCGATAAAGACAAGCCTCTCAAAAGGATTTGGGATATCATGACGTTTGGCAGATTCAGCTAAAAACGCAAGATCCATCCGGATGCCATGTCCAATGACGATAAGCGAATCAATCATGGAAATCACTTTAGGAAGCACTTCATGGATTTTAGGCTTTCCCTGTACCATCTCTTGTGTGATATGGTGGATGGACATTGAGATTTCAGAAATGGGAATTTCTGGATCGACGAGGGTTTCAAAACTTTCTAAAATATCCGAAAAGTTAAACTTGGTCACAGCGACTTCAATAATCCGGTCTGTTTTAGGTTCAAGGCCTGTCGTTTCGCAATCGAGGCAGATGAACGTGTCTTTCTCTAAAAGTCCCATCTTTAACCTGCAAGCATTTGATTGATTTTTGAAATTAAAACATCTCGGGATCTGCCTTCTTTAATCGTGTAGTAGATCGAGGTTACAGTCGGATGGAACGATTCAATTTTTTTTGTCACTAGGTCCTTTTCTTGAGAAGATAGTGTATCTGATTTTGTAAATATCAGTAACAGTGGTCTTTGATGATGAAGGCACCACTTGATCAGTTGAACATCTTCTTCTGTTAGTTCTCTTCTGCTATCGACCAAAAGCAGTACGAGTTTGAGAGACTTTCTCTCCATAAAATACCGATCGATCTCTTCGCTCCATTTCAATTGATCCGATTGCGCGCGCCTAGCGTAACCATATCCAGGAAGATCCACTAAAATGAGAGCATCATCAATGTTATAGAAATTTAAGGTTATTGTTTTTCCGGGTGTTGATGAAACGCGCGCCAAGTCTTTTTGTTTTAGCAGGTGGTTGAGGAGGGAAGATTTTCCGACATTCGATCGCCCTACTAGAGCGATTTCGTTTAAAGGCTCGCCATGGCGGTTTCTAATCTCTTCCTTAGGGTTTAGCATCGATCCTAAAAATTTAGCCGTCTGAAATGTAATTTTTTTCATACAGCTCCTCTTTGGTAAAGGGAGCATCTGCGGCTTTCCGGACCTAAGTAAGCGATTTCTAAAACATAAGCACCATTGGGAAGTCGATCTTCAATTCTCTCTGCCCATTCAATACAGCAAATCCCGCCCGCTTGCAGGTAGTCTGCAAATCCGGCTGATTCAAATTGCTCGTAGTGTTTAATACGATAGAGATCGAAATGATATAGGAAATCATTATAGACTTGGAGATAGGTAAAAGTAGGGCTTTGGATTTGATCGGGTTCAATCTCTGTCAGTGCTGAGATAAACCCTTTTAAAAAAGTCGTTTTTCCAGCGCCTAAATCACCTTTCAAGGCAAGAATGCAAGGCGGCTTTGCAAGCGCATGCGCTATCTCAACGCCAAATTGAAACATTTCTCCAGGCGAATAAATCTCTTTAACTGTTTCCTTCACTTGCATCTTCGAGCCATTGATCTAAGTAGGGTGAAAACTCTTCGATCTTGGAGGCTGCTTCAACAAAGGAGGAGATTTTACTTTCGTCTAGGTGTGTTTGAATGAACTGAAGAAATTGATCTTCAATTTGGAATCGGTTTTGGTTAGGAACTTCGACCAATTCAAGAGGTTTTAGTTGGTTTTTAGTGAAATCTTCAATGACTGCTTGCTTTGAATTGAAAAGTTTTCCTGTCACAACAGAAGAGAAGACAATTTTAGTAATCGGTTCTTTGTATTTGCCGATGTAGTTTTTAATCACTTCAGGGTCTTCGGAAACAAAAAAGCGTTTCACACGAAGGCCATCGAGCCTTTCAGTGTTTTCGGGACATTTTGAAACCCAGTCATAAATCGCATCTTGAGGATTTGGATGAGTGTTATCTCCAAAGACTTTACCGGTAAAAGGGCAAATATAAACCTTCTTAGTCTGATCGTTAACGCTAGGCTGTCCCATTTGGATTTTGATTTCAGTTTCGCGCCAGAGTTTGCCTTCTTTTTCGAGTTTATGAATGAGCTCGTCTTGGCTTTGGAAGATCATTTTTTCTCTCAAGAAAAGCACTGGGCGAATGTTAAATTTTTTCTCTAAAAAATAGAGGTAGGTTGTGATTAAATCCGCTTTTTTATCACGTTTTAAAAACTTAATTATCTCATCTTTTAAATGATCTGAAATTACAACGTTCGACATGAAATATCCGCCTTCTCAGGGTTTAAGCCATCTAGGTTATCGTAACGCTCGATAATTTTCAAGTGGATATACTAAAAATTTTAATTGCGACGAAAAACGATTGTTTGAGAGCCTCTTTTGTGATAAGCTGTTCCTTACTAAAGAAAGGATTTATATGAAGCGTAGTATTGCAGATTCTCTCGTCCTAAAGGAAATACCGGTAGAAGGATACGAAAAAGTCGTTGTCGCAACGGATGAAAGAACAGGACTTAAAGCAATTATTTGCATTCATAATACAACCTTAGGCCCAGCACTCGGTGGAACCCGCATTCATGTCTATCCAAGTTTCGAAGCAGCTCTGACGGATGCAAAAAGACTAGCACGCGGAATGACCTACAAGTCGGCCCTTGCTGAAGTAGGCCTTGGCGGTGGAAAGAGCGTCATTATGTGCAGTCCAAAAGACAAGACTCCAGAAATGCTTAGATCCTTTGCTGAAGCAGTCGATCGCCTGGGCGGTCTTTATACCTGTGCTGAAGACGTCGGATGCACCATCGAAGACGCAACTTGGATCGCCAAACACACGCCTTACGTTGTAGGATGTTCGAGTGAAAAGAGCAGCGGTAACCCTTCACCTTTTACTGCGTGGGGAACCTTCCGCGGTATTGAAGCGGTTTTACAAACTTTAGATGGAAGCACCTCGGTTGCAGGCAAGACAATTGCTATCCAAGGACTTGGCAGCGTAGGAGCTCCTTTGGCAGAGTTTTTATTTTGGCGCGGAGCAAAGTTGATTATCAGCGATATCGATTGGGAAAAAACACAGCGCTACGCAAAAAAGTGGGGAGCGGTAGCCTGTCCTGCTGAAGATGTTTTAAGTGTAAAATGTGATATCCTTTCTCCCTGTGCTCTCGGCGGAATTATCAACCCTCAAACCATTCCGCATCTACGCTGCCGCGGTATAGCTGGAAGCGCTAACAATCAATTACTGAACGATCAAGATGCAGACCTTCTCAAGCAAAAAGGGATTTTGTATGCGCCTGATTTTGTCATCAACGCAGGCGGACTCATCAACGTGAGTATTGAGATCGAAGAAGAAGGGTATAATCCCATAAAGGCGCAGCAAAAAGTTGATAAGCTTTATGATCAACTCATCCGCCTCTTCGGGATTTCAGAGCAAAATAACTGCTCGACGCATCAAGCAGCCCTTTCTCTTGGCGATTACCGACTAAAATACGGCGTTGGCAAACGTCAAGCACCTCCTCGGTACCATCACCAAGAAATATCAAAATGAAAAACTTGATTCATGTTCTTGGAGACCAGGTACATGATGTGCTCAAGTCGGTTGTAGGACAGCCAGTTCATCCCGAGGTGACAATTTCCACACAGCCGCAATTTGGGCATTATCAATGCAATAATGCCTTAAAACTTGCAAAAGAGCTCAAAAAAACCCCTCGCGAAGTTGCACAATCTATGGTTGCTGCTTGGGAAAAACTTCCCATCTTTGGCACCATGATTGCCAAGCTTGAAATTGCAGGCCCCGGATTTATTAACATCTTTCTGAGCAATCGCTTCTTATCCCATGAAATCACAAAAGTTTTCCATGATCCAAGGCTTGGCGTTCCACACCCTGAACACATCCAGAGAATTATCGTTGAGTTCTCCTCTCCTAACATTGCCAAAGAGCTTCATGTGGGACATCTCAGATCTACCATCATCGGAGACTGTCTAGCGCGCATATTTGAATTTTTAGGACATGATGTCCTAAGACTGAACCATATTGGAGACTGGGGCACGCAATTCGGAATGCTCATTGCCTATATGCGCGCTGAAGCTCCGGATGTTTTGGAAGGGCGTACATCTACCGATCTTCCAACTCTTATGGGCTTATACCGTGCTTCTAAAAAACGTTTTGATGAAGATCCCGCTTTCAAAAAGGAAGCTCAGCTCCAAGTCGTCAAACTCCAAGGCGGAGATGAAGTCGCACTCGCTGCATGGCAGATGATCTGCAACATCTCGCGCAAAGCTTTTCAAGAGATTTACGAGCTTCTCGATGTAAAACTTGTCGAACGCGGAGAGTCATTTTACAACCCTTATCTTCCGGAAGTTGTCGCCGATTTAGAGAAAAGAAACATGATCACCGTATCCGACGGTGCAAAATGCATCTACCTTGAAGGATACAAAGGACGAGACGACACTCCGCTTCCCATCATTATTCAAAAATCCGACGGCGGCTATAACTACGACACCACAGATATGGCAGCGATTCGGCATCGCGTCGAAGTCGAAAAAGCAGACCGCGTGATTGTCGTAACAGATGCAGGACAAGCGCTCCATTTTGAAATGATTTTTAAAGCCGCAGAAAAAGCCGGCTATTTGGATCGCTCTAAAGTCCGCGTCGACCATGTTCCCTTTGGAGTTGTCCTTGGACCCGATGGGAAAAAATTTAAAACACGCTCTGGCGACACAGAAAAACTCATTGATCTTCTCCTCCAAGGAGTCGCACATGCCGAGAAGATTTTGCATGAGCGACTTCCTGATCAGAGTGAAAAAGAGCTCCATCAAACAGCCACTATCTTAGGGATTGACGCGATTAAATATGCCGACCTTTCATCCCACCGGATCAAAGACTACACTTTTAGCTACGAAAGAATGCTCCGTTTTGAAGGCAACACCGCCGCTTTCCTTCTTTATGCTTACGTGCGGATGCGAAGCATTCAACGGAAAGTCGGAAAATCTATACAAGAAATTGCAAAAGACCATTCAATCACTCTAGAACACCCCACCGAAATTGATCTTGCAGTTCATTTAAGACAATTTGGCGAAACTCTCTATACGGTTGCGGAAGAACTTCTTCCCAATCGCTTGGCCGATTATCTGTATATACTTGCAGAAAAGTTCCATGCATTCTTCCGCGACTGCAGAGTCGAAGGCGATCCCCAAGAAAACAGCCGCCTTCTTCTTTGCGAGATAGCCGCACGCATCCTCCATCAAGGCCTTCAAATCTTAGGCCTCAAAACTCTAGAGCGGATGTAGATCCTAAAACATTAATTTAAACCAAGAGCTTATTCACTCTTTTGACAGGCTGGGTAGCAACGCGGCTGCCGCGAGTACCAGCGCCTTTGACGAGAGTTTCTTTGAAGGAGTAGGCGATTTTAGACTTCTTTTGGTGGGCTTTAGGCACAAATTGAATCTCTACTGTGGGCTCTACATCGGAGGAGATGTAGTGGAGCTCGGTGTTTTCATCGAGGTAGCGGTAGGTTTTATCTAGGATGAACTTATCGACAATGAAACGTTTAGCCCAACCTTGCTTTTCTTTAGTATAGATCACATTGAGAATAGTTTTCTTGTCGGCCACACCAACCCAGACGGCATTTTCGAGATATTGTTTTTCAGGGATAGAGGTGACTTTATAGGTGCCGTCTTTGAAAAGAATGAGAAGTTTGTCAAAGTTTGTGCAGGTGAAGTGATCAGGTCCTGAGATTTTAGTTCCCACGAAGCCTGTTTTTGGGTCATATCCGACCTTAATCTGCTTGGTTTCAATGGCTCTGCGGTCGATTTCTTCAATGGCTTTGATGCGGGTTTTACGGGGATACTCTTTACCGTATTTTTGGATCAGGTTTTTAAGATAGTCGATGGTGAATTTTTTGACGTTCTTAAGATTTTTTTCTACTTCTTGGAGGGACTTTTGAAGATGAGCAATTTCTTCTTGGTTTTTATCCATGTCAAAACGAGAAATCCTACGGATCGGGATTTGAAGCAGTTTTTCTCTATCGTCATGTGTAGGCGCTCTTAGAAGTTCTTTGCGGTAAGGTTTAAACGCTTCTTCTAACGTATCATGGATTCCTTCAAGAGTTTTAACCGTCTCGATATTCTTATAAATGCGGTTTTCAATGAAAATGCGCTCGAGCGTTTTGTAGAAGATTTTCTCAAGGATTCTTTCTTTCTCAATTTCAAGCTCCCGTCTTAAAAACTCGACGAGCTTATCGGCATTATACTTGAGGATTTCATGGACATCGGTTTCCCAAGGCTGGCCGTCTTTAATGACGATGATCTGCGAAGTAAGCGACACTTCGCACTCAGTGAATCCATAGAGCGCATCGATCATCTCTTCAGCATATTGGCCGCGTGGAAGCTTGATCTCGATCTCTACATCTTTAGCCGTATAATCGTTGATAGCCTCGATCTTGATCTTCCCTTTTTTAGCTGATTCATCAATGGTCCGAATGAGGCTTTCAGTTGTAGTTCCGTAGCAGATATCGCGGATGACAAGCGTTTTAGGATCTTTGATTTCGATTTTTGCACGCAGTTTAATTTTGCCGCGTCCCTTGTCATACTCGCTTTTGTCCATGATTCCCCCTGTGGGGAAGTCAGGGAAAATCTTAAAATCTTTTCCCTCCAGATAAGCGATTTCAGCTTCAAGCAGCTCGGAAAAGTTATGCGGCAGGATGTGGGTTGACATTCCGACAGCAATGCCATCGGCTCCTTGCATGAGTAGAAGAGGGATTTTTGCCGGCAGCGTAACAGGCTCCATATTCCGGCCGTCATATGAAGGGAGTTTTTCTGTGATGTCGGGGTTGAAAAGCGTCTCGCGAGCAAGAGGAGAAAGGCGTGTTTCAATATAGCGGGCAGCCGCTGATGGATCTCCTGTGTAGATGTTACCGAAGTTTCCCTGGCGGTCCATCAAAAAACCCTTGCTTGCTAGATTGACAAGAGCTTCGTAGATGGGAGCATCTCCGTGAGGATGGAGCTGCATCGTTTGTCCGACAATATTGGCAACTTTATGGAGTTTATCGTCGTTTTGCTTCCAGAGTGTTTCTAAAATCCTTCTTTGTACAGGCTTGAGTCCATCGACAACATTAGGGATGGCTCTATCTAAAATCACATAGGAGGCGTACTGAAGGAAGTGATCCTTCATCTGGTGTTTTAAATCGTCCATTCATCACCCTTGAGGTTAGTCATGATGAAATTTTTGCGCTCGGGAGTATTTTTCCCCATGTAGAATTCCAGTGTCGGCTTGATGTCAGAAAGATTTTGAATTGTCACCGGGATCAGACGAATATCTTTGGCGATAAACTGTTTAAACTCGTCCGGAGAAATTTCTCCCAGACCTTTAAAACGGGTAATCTCGATGCCTTTTTTCAAAGTTTTGACAGCCTCTTCCTTCTCTTCAATGGAGTAGCAGTAGATCGTTTTTTCTTTGTTTCTCACTTTGAAGAGCGGGGTTTGCAAGATATAGAGATGGCCATCTAAGACAAGTCCTTCAAAATAGGTTAAGAAGAAAGTCACGAGGAGATTGCGGATGTGCATGCCGTCAACATCGGCATCAGTTGCTAAGATGACTTTGTTGTAGCGCAGGTTGGAGAGCTCATCTTCAATGTTGAGAGCTGACATGAGGTTGTACATCTCTTCGTTCTTGTAGAGCTGATCGATTTTCATGCCATGGACGTTGAGCGGCTTTCCGCGGAGTGAAAAAACAGCTTGCGTCATCGGATCGCGTGTCATCACTATCGAGGCAGATGCCGACTCTCCCTCAGTAAGGAAGATCATCGATTTTTCACCCTCTTTAGTTCCATCGCCAAAATGGTATTTTGAGTCGCGGAGTTTTGGAATTTTAAACGAGATCTTTTTCTGTTTATCTTTGGCTTCTTTTTTGACAGCGGCTAGCTCTTTGCGGAGTTTTTCGTTAAAGAGAATCCGGTCGAGGATCTTTTTACCCGTTTCAGGAAATTTATAGAGCAGGTTTTGGACAGCTTCTTTCACCTCTTGAACGATCGGTCCTCGGATGTCGATGTTGGAAAGTTTATTTTTTGTTTGCGACTCAAACATCGGGTCTTTGACTTTGACAAGGACCGCTCCGACAATTCCTTCTCTGATATCAATACCTTGGAAATTCTTTTTCGCAAATTCATTGACCCCTTTTAAGATTCCTTCACGGAACGCAGAGAGATGCGTTCCTCCGTCGTGCGTATACTGTCCGTTGACAAAAGAAAAATAAGTCTCGCCATAACTGGAAGAATGTAGAAAAGCAAACTCCAGCATTTTTCCACGGTAATGGAGCGGCTCATACAGCTTGTCGTCTTTGACTTCTTCATTTAATAAATCCAGCAGGCCATGTTCAGACTTAATCGTCTCTCCATTGAAGAAAAGGGTAAGACCCGTGTTTAGATAGGCATAATGCCAGAGTCTTTTTTTGATGAGCTCTTTTTGAAACTTAAACTTTTTAAAGATCTCCGTGTCAGGAATAAACTCAACATAAGTTCCATCGGGCTCTTTGGTTTTTCCTTTCTTTTTGTCTTTGAGAATGCCGCGTGCAAATTTGGCTTCAACAAACTCTCCTTCACGGAAGCTTTTCACAAGAAAATGAGATGAAAGGGCGTTGACAGCTTTTGTTCCGACACCGTTTAGGCCCACAGAAAACTGAAACACATCATCGTTATATTTAGCGCCCGTATTGATCTGGCTGACGCACTCAATCACCTTTCCTAGCGGAATGCCTCTTCCATAGTCACGCACAGAAACGAGACTCGTTTTTTCATTGAGTTCAATGTCGATCTTAGAGCCGTGATGCATGATAAACTCGTCAATCGAGTTATCAACCGCCTCTTTAAGCATCACATAAATCCCGTCGTCCGGGTGGGATCCATCGCCTAATCTTCCGATGTACATTCCCGGGCGGAGTCTAATATGGGATAAAGCGTCGAGAGATTTAACGGCGCTTTCGTCGTACTTCTTAGCCATATTCACTAAAAGATCGTATTTGGATTAATTTGTCAATTTTTACAGGTGTTTTGGACGGCTCGCCGGCGATTTCCCTGACATATCCTGGGATTGCATACCCCGGCAGGCATGTTCTCAACTCCTCTATCAAAGATAAGCCGGTTTCTTCTTCCACTTCAAAATGAGCCGTTCCTTGAACGCGGTCGAGCTGATGCAAATAGTACGGTAAGATACCATGATTGATTAAGCCCTCAAAGAGGGTTTTTAAAGTCAGAAGATTATCATTCACCCCTTTGAGTAGTACCGCCTGGTTCAAGACCGGAATGCCTAGCCGTTGGATTTTTTTAAGGCTTGCCGTGACATCTTCATCCAGTTCTCTTGGATGGTTGACGTGGATTATAAAAATGATCTGGGTCTTTATTCCAGCAAGAAGGCGCAAAAGCGAGTCATCAATGCGCTCAGGGATCCCAATGGGGAAACGGGTATGAAACCGAATCCTCTGGACGTGATTAATGCCACTTAAAGCCTGAAGAAGCTCTTCTAATGCCCGGTCTGAAAGAGAAAGGGGATCTCCTCCACTCAAGATAATCTCTTCCAAGGTGCAGTCCTGAGCAATCGCTTCTAACTCTTCGTTAAAGAGTTTTTGCTCAGTATCATAAGGAAATTTTTGACGAAAACAGAAGCGGCAGTGCATGGCGCAGCAGCTCGTACACAGAAGGAGAGCTCTCCCGGTATATTTGTGTAAAAGCTTGGTCGTTTTTTGAGAAGGCGCATCTCCGACAGGGTCGGAGCAAAACCCCTCAGATGGGATGAGTTCGTCTTTTAGCGGAACAAACTGTCTTAAAATCGGATCGTTCAAATTATTTTTATCTATCTTCTCAGCCAGGCGCCTAGGTAGATTAAGTGGAAAAGAGCTTTTTTGAAGCACTTCGCGCGCATTTTCTTCATCCAGCTCAAGAAAATCGACCAAAGGCTTCCACTTATTAAAATTCTCTTTTTGGATTTGTCTCCATGGAATCATGGGGCGATTATAATCCACGGAATGATTTCAGGCTATCTCAGCGATGAATGGGAATAATTAACTAACAGATAATCAGACATATATATTTTAGCTGTTTACAAAACAATTATAAAAATGGCAAAATGTAAACATGGGGGGATGGAAAGAATGTCAAAAAATTTGGGCAAACGTCTTTTACGGGCAAGGAAAGCCTCAGGATTTGGGCTTCGTAAACTAGCGGAACTTATAGGTTTAAGCCATATGGCTGTAAGCAAGTATGAAAAAGGCGCATCAACTCCTTCATCAGATATCCTTTTAAAGCTGGCAAAAGCCTTAAAGGTCTCTGTAGAGTTTTTTCTTCGTCCTGAGACTATTAAGCTGGGAGAAATCAAGTTTCGAAAAAGACAGCACTTAAGAAAAAAAGTAGAAGAGTCTATTAAAGCTCAGATTGCCGACCAAATCGAACGCCGCTTGGAATTAGAAAACCTTTATCCAAATCCTCCTATCCAATCATTCAAGATACCAGATTCATTATCTGATCAAATTGATGAATATGACCAAATAGAAGAAGTTGCCAATAAATTAAGAAATTATTGGAAATTAGGAAGAGCGCCTATTCAAGATCTAATCGACGTTCTTGAAAGTCATGGAGTAAGAGTTTTTATCATTGATTATGAGGAGAAAATGTTTGATGGACTCTCCACTCTAATTAATGAACAGCCCATTATTGTAATCAGCTCAAAATGGCCGGGAGACCGACAACGATTTACTCTTGCCCATGAGCTGGGTCATTTTATCCTTCAAGGAAAGCTATCAAAAGAGCTTAAAGAAGAAAAAGCATGCAATCGTTTTGCCGGAGCTTTTTTGCTCTCAAAAGAAACCATCGTGCAAGAAATGGGTAGGATTCGAACTTCGATCGAATGGAGGGAATTGTATCTGTTAAAAGAAGAATTTAAATTAAGCATGTACTCGATTTGTTACCGGTTGAAGGACGTTGGAATTATCAAAGAGTCGTATTTCAAAAGTTTGGTATTTTTCTTCAACCAAAAAGGTTGGAATAAGCAAGAGCCAGGGAGCAAAATTCCTTCTGAAAAAACTCATATTTTTAAGCAGATGGTTTTTCATGCCTTAGGCGAAGAGTATATTGGTGAATCAAAAGCGGCTGAACTACTAGACTACTCAATCGAAGCCTTTAGAAATTTCCGCCTAATGGACGAAACACGTCATGCAGCTACTCGTTAGTGATGCAAATATCCCAATTGATATTGAGCATGGGAACTTAACTGGATCTATGTTCAGCATGAAAACTGAATTTGCTGTTCCTGATGTTCTTTTTGAGAAAGAACTCAAGGCTCGGCACTCCCACCTTCTTGATTTTGGACTAAAGATTAAAATCCTTTCCACTGAATCAGTTGATAAAGTTATAGAGTTTGCAGCCAAATATCGTCAGCCCAGCAGAATGGATCTTTTTGCTCTTAGCCTTGCGATGCAAGAAAATTGTCCACTTTTGACGGGGGATAAAAATCTACGAAAAGCGGCAGATCAAGAAGGGGTACAAGTCCATGGAACTATTTGGCTTGTAAGTGAAATGTTACGGGAAAAGATCATTCAACCCAGTGTGGCCCATACTGCTTTTCAGAAAATGAAAAATGCTGGCAGCAGATTGCCGTGGGAAGAGGTGGATAAGTTACTTATCAAATGCGGCTTGACTTGGCGTTGAGCGATTCATCATAGTGCCCCTATGAGCTTTTTATTTGACACAGTCTCGCGGGTGATTTCAGCGCCAAGAGAGGCTAATTTCTCAACAAGATGTTCGTAGCCGCGGTCCAGAAAGTGAGCTCCTGAAATATTGCTGGTGTCAGGTGCCATGAGGGCAGCGAGGACATAGGCAAAGCCTGCTCGAAGATCGGGGATCGTGATATCTTTTGAGATCAGAGGTGTTGGACCTTTGATGACAATGCTGTGATGATAGTTGTGGGATTTGAACCGGCAAGGAACGCTTCCTAAGCAGTGGGTGAAGAGTTGGATGTCTGCGCCCATCTCTCGGAGTGTCTCTGTATAGCCAAAACGATTTTCATATACCGTTTCATGCACAATCGAATGACCTTCAGCTTGGGTCAGAAGTGCAACAAACGGCTGCTGCCAGTCTGTTAAAAAGCCTGGATGGACGTCGGTTTCAAGAAGAATGCCGCCTTTAAGCGGTCCTCGGTAGAAAAACTCAATTCCATTATTTCTCACATTAAAGCCGGCGCCGATTTCGCGGAGCTTATTTAAAAATGCAATCATGTTGCCATGCTGCGCGCCTTCGACAAACACTTTTCCTTTCGTGCTGATCGCTGCCATGCCAAGAGAGGCAGCTTCAATGCGGTCAGTCACAACGGTATGCTCAACTTCAAAAAATTCAGAAGCGGCTTGGATCCGGATCGTGCGGTCAACGTCCACAACAATTGCAACGCCGAGTTTTTGGAGGAAAAGAACAAGATCAATGATTTCAGGCTCAATGGCTGCGTTCTTAATAACAGTGGTTCCTTTGGCTCTGCAAGCAGCTAAGATCGTATTTTCTGTGGCACCAACGGAAGGATAAGGGAGTTCAATGAGAGTGCCTTTCAGGCCATGATGTGCTCTTGCAAGATAGGCGCCTTCTTTTTTCATATCGCGGAATTCAATGGTAGCGCCGAGTTTTTCAAAAGCTGCGATGTGGAAATCAACAGGCCGCGGCCCGATTTTGCATCCGCCGGCTGTTGGAACAATGATATCTTCGTCTGTGCGACCCAGTAGCGCGCCAATCATCAAAATAGGAATGCGGTTAGATCCGGAAAAACGTTGGGGGATGTAAGTAGTTTTGAGGTGTTTTGTGACGATTTCAATGACGCCTTCTTTTTGATCCCAGTGCACGATGCTGCCAATTTCGCGGCAGAGATCGACGGTAATTTCAACATCTAAAATGTTCGGAACGTTGAAAAAAACACACCGTTTATCGGAAAGGAGCGAAGCGACTAAAAGTTTGGTGACGGCATTTTTTGCCCCAGCAGCTTTGACGTGTCCTTCAAGAGGTTTTCCACCTTTAATTTTTAGAATATCCATGTTCCATTCTCATAGCGGTATGATCATTATTAAGCAAGAACGTCTACGTAGAGATTGCGCTTAAACCTTTTCACTTCACCGTTTGGTTTTATAAATCCTTCTGGTAGAAGTCCACGCTGTTCTTTTATGGTTTCATAGCTTACTTGAATTGTTTGATTTGCGAAAAGACGTTTTCTGATTTCAAGCGCAATCCATCCCATTGTTTTGCGTGCATTGATTTCGACAATCGGATGTAGCACATCAGATCCCCAGATCATCGCGTCGATTCCAACGTGCCCATAAAATCCTAGCGCTGCCATTTTTTTCAAAGCGTGCATGGCAGCCTCTTTATGTTCTTCTAATTTGTCAAAATAAGAGCCGAAGATTTTTTCTTCACTCCCGATAATGGTTCCGCTGTATCTGCCTTTTGCATCGCTTTGTAAAATGGTGGAACCGACATACATCATCACATCTTTTTGAACGATCCATTGCGTGCTGAAGTCCAATTTCCGCATCACCCAAGGCTCTGCTATGAGAGGGCGCGCTTCTTGAAATTCTTTTTCTGCAAACGCTTTGATTTTTTCTTGAGCAGCAGGAAGGAGCAAATGTCCCTGTCCTGACAGCCCAAAGCAGGTTTTTAAAACTTTGGGTCCTTCCAATTCCTGAATCCACTTCATTAACTGGCCCCATGAAAAGATCAGTTCTCCCCCTGGAAGTGGTTTTGTTTGCTCAAAAGAAAAAGCTTTGGAGTTTACTAATTTCACAACATCCCAGGCAGGCATGTGATAAATAAGACCCCGTTTTTCAGCCCATTTGGCGATGCACTCTGAAGGTCCCCACGATTCGATTTGATCATAGGTAAGCTGAGAATCGGATAAGAGCTGGCAAGCAGGCCCATCACTAGGAAGATCCGTGACGCCCACGCCCTCTTCTTTTTCCCGATAAAGCAGTGGAAGGAATTGGAGCTGGTGAACGATGGGGTTGCGACGAAGCGCCTCTTCAAGCGGAAGAGCTGTTTGGCCGCTGAGTTCAAACTCTAAATCTGTGTTTGCGATATGAAGTAAACGCATTTTCATATAGAATCTTTTTGCATGATTAGAACAGGAATCGGACAAGATAGCCATCGCTTTTTAACGGATGATTCGACAAAGACATGCCTAATTGGAGGAGTCTCTTTTGAAGATGTTCCGGGGCTTGCCTCCGATTCGGATGGAGACGTCGTGCTTCATGCGATCTGCAACGCGATCACCTCCCTTTCCGGTGTTCAGATCTTAGGAGCTTTAGCTCAAGATCTTCATGAAAAAGAAGGGATTACAGATAGCACTGTCTATCTTAAAAATGCTTTAGATACGATGCACCGTTTTTGTATTGAACACATCGCACTGTCTATCAAAGCAAAAAAACCTCGCATCGAAAACCGGATTGAGGAGATGCGTGCAAAAATCGCCTCGCTTCTTCACATCAACATAGATCAAGTTGGAATTAGCGCAACCACAGGATCAGGTCTATCAGAAGTGGGCCTAGGAGAAGGTGTTGAGTGTTTGTGCATCATCACTGCACGAGTCAAAAATTAGTAAACGTCTGCAAGATACCGTTTTTCACGGCGGAGATTTTTTAGATACGCTCTAGCATCATCCAAGGATAAATTGCCATGCGACATGCAAACCTGCAAAAAGGCTGATTCCACTTCTTTTGCCATCGGATCAGCGTCGCCGCACACATAAAAATGAGCGCCTTCTTGAAGCCAAGACCACACCTGCGCGCCTTTTTCTAAAAGTCTGTGCTGAACGTAGAGCTTATCTGCCTGATCTCTAGAAAAAGCCAAATCGAGCTCCAGCTTGTTCTTTTCTGTCAGCGATGTCCAATATTCTTCATATAAGAAATCGGTCTTTTGATTTCTTTCGCCGAAGAAGAGCCAGTTTTTTCCTGGAGCATTGTGATGCATTCTTTCTTGCAAGAAAGCTCGGAAGGGAGCCACGCCTGTCCCGGGACCCACCATGATGATAGGCATTTCATGGTTTGCAGGAAGAGTGAAATGTGGTGTCGGCTGAATGTATGTGGGAATCGTTGTCGAATGCTGCTCTGCCCTGTGGCACAGAAAATGGCTTGCTACACCATATCTCAGCTCAGTGCCATGTTGAAATGATGTCAGCGTAACTAAAAGATGGACTTCATCAGGATGGAGTGTTTGCGAAGAAGCTACCGAGTAAAAACGGGGAAGCAGCGGCGAGAGCGCGCCAATCAACTCTAAAAGATCAAAAGGCTTATGTCCATGTTGAAGAGCCAGATCTAAAACATCCATCGATGCCAGAATTTCAGGAGCAGGATTTAGAATAAATTGTTTCAAGAGAGGTGTCGTAACGCGCGCTAAATTCGCTTGTGTTTCCAGATACTCTTGTAGAGTAAAAGAATG
The DNA here is from genome assembly GCA_017994195.1 of Rhabdochlamydiaceae bacterium. Taxonomy (GTDB): domain Bacteria; phylum Chlamydiota; class Chlamydiia; order Chlamydiales; family Rhabdochlamydiaceae; genus PALSA-1444. The sequence continues at coordinate 7,600 of JAGOLG010000014.1, read as the reverse complement.
TCCCGTCCGAGGATGAATGATCGAAGCATTAGGATCCAATCTAAAGGCTTCTAAGATGCGTTTAACAATCAACGGATCATTCGGGGCGTAGACCCCAAAAGAATCCCCTACTTTGTAGGTGAGCCCAGAGCCTGCAAGATCTAAAGTGACATGATACGTCTCTTTTGTCGACCCGCTTTTTGTCAGCAAGTAGCGGTCTTTAATCTTTGCGGGGAAAGGGTGTGTCCTGTGGTACGTCATAGAGTTTGGCAGTTACGACTCTCCCAAGCATCTGAGAGCAGATCCATTTTTTTATTTGAAATGCCGCCTAAAAACTCAATAGAGCCTAAGAATCTAGCCCTGCAGCGATCTTTTCCTAAAAGCTCAAAGGAATCGTACAGAGGAGGCCCCTGCAATTTGCCCATGAGTGATGCGTAGAGAAGGGGGATGATGACTTTCTTGTGATTGACACCAAAGACTTCTGCAACATCTTTAGAAGCCTTTTCAATCCCTGCGCGCGCCCAATTTTCTTGCTCGTCTAAACTCCAGATGATCGCCTGCAAAATAAAAGCTGCTTTCTCAGGAGTAATTCCCGTGGGAGCAAATAAAGACAGCGCATAAGGCAGATGATTGATAAAGAGAAAAGATGTCAGTTCGATAAATTCTGCAAATGTTTTAATGCGTGTATGGCAAAGCGGCATTAGCTTTTTCATAAACTCATCGTTAAAGCCCCACTCTCGGATTTTCGTCCAGAGTTGATCGACAGGAACCGTGTTAATGAGGTACTGCTGATTGAGCCAGTCCAGTTTTTGAATATCGAAAAATGCACCCGACACACCAATTCGTTTAGGATCAAACGCCTCAATGATCTGGTCTAGAGAATAGATTTCTTGATCATTGGGCATGCTATATCCCATGAGCGTCATAAAGTTCACAAACGCTTCTGGAAGATATCCGCTGTCTTGATAATAAAAAATAGAAGTAGGATTTCTTCGTTTAGAGAGTTTACGCCCATCTTTTCCAAGAAGTAGCGGCATATGCAAGAATATAGGCGGCTTCCATCCAAAGCTTTCATAGAGAAGAATGTGTTTTGGAGTTGAGCTGATCCACTCATCTCCGCGGATCACGTGAGAAATTTCCATCAGATGATCATCGACAACGTTTGCCAAATGGTACGTCGGAAACCCATCCGACTTTAAAAGCACTTGATCATCGATATCGGACCATGGATATGTAATCCGGCCCTTAATGCCGTCTTCAAAAACGCACTCACCAGTGAGTGGAACTTTAAGACGGATGACAAAAGGCTCTCCCGCTTGCTCTCGTTGTGCAACCTCTTCAGGACTTAAATTTCGATACCTACGATCGTAGCCAACGCGGTGGCCCAGTTTAGATGCCATCTCACGCATTTCTGCCAGTTCTTCCGGTGTGGCAAAACATTTGTAGGCTTTACCCGCATCTAAAAGCTCTTGGCAATATTTTTGATAAATCGCCGTACGCTCTGATTGCCGATAAGGACCAAAAGGCCCCCCAACATCAGGACCCTCATCCCACTTAATACCGGCCCACTGCAAGGCTTTAAAGATATTTGTTTCATATTCCGGACGAGATCTGCTCTGATCGGTATCTTCGATCCGAAGAATAAACTTTCCTTTAAAATGCTTAGCAAAAATTAAATTGAAAAGGGCCATATAAGCGGTTCCAACATGGGGATCGCCTGTGGGAGAAGGAGCAATGCGTACACGTACTGTCATGAAAAGTCCTAGTTTAATGGACTTCTATTTTCCCCTAATAAGGGATAGAATTCAAGAGTGCCGATTTCCCGCCTTTAGCGAGGAATCGAGATGAAATTAATATTATATGATAGCTGTGTTCTTCAAAATTAAAGCATGTAATCTCTAGAGAAGCGCTCTGATAGAAAAAGGTCTGCGTGTTTCTAGTAGGGTCTCTGAGATGATTGCTTGAAGTTCTTTTGCAGGTGTCGATTTTAGCGCATTGAGTAGAATGAGGTGGTATTTTAGAGACCGATGTTGGTTGTAGTGGTTTTGGATTTCAGTTCCGTTTTTTGTAGGGTCATTTTCGTAGCTTATATGTATTATATGATTGTTTATGCTTTGTTTCACCTTCGCAATTTCTTGTTGCAGCTCAGGATCGTCCTTTAGTTCTTCGGAAGCTTGAGTAATAGGATACATAATAAAATAGCAATCCAACTTCTTAAAGCTTTGAGTTCCTTTCATAAAAGAGGGAGGAAGTAGATGAATTTCAAAGAATGTCATTTGATTGTTTTTGGATTCAACCTGCAGAGGCGTTGTCACAATTTTATCAAAGAAATGAGGATCACGTAAAAAAGAGACAGCATCTTTTAGTGAAAACGTTTCGCAGCCAAAATCCTGCCTTTGCCTATCAACTGAACAGCAATAAACTTGAGTATTTTTTTTATCGAGAGAGCTGTTATGGATGTAGTGCAGAACAGTTTCAAGACCCTCTTCTAGATCGTTTGCATTTTGGTAGAAAGAATCAATTTCATCACTTGGATCGCAGCCAAGTGAATCTAAAAAAGCAATCTTTACTTCATGGCCGATTTTTTCAACACAAATAGGGATTTTATGTTCTGCTTCCACCTTTGTAGATCCGGGCATGGTCCATCCTGGTACAATCATCGCCATGCGGATATTACCCTTCATCCGGCTGATCTCATTCAGTTTGTTTTGAAAGGCTTCCATAGAAGCGCAGACAAACAGGTTCGCAAGGCCATGCTTTCGGCGAAGATAAGTTCCGATGATGGCAACGCCTGGCATTTGCATGCATATCTCGTCATCCAAAACACTAGCTATAAATTTTTCGCCTTGAATCTTTGCTGCCTCGCTTCGACTGTGATTTAAGTGTTCAATATTTTGTTCAATAATGTTGTTGTACTGGACAAAAGTGAGTCGGGGGCCGTATTTATATGATTCGACAGAGATCGGAGCCGCTGGCTTTGCGACAACGGAATTGTTGTTAACTGGGCGTGTTTTAAAATTAATCGACATAATTATATTATCCTTTTTTATTAAAATATTAATTATATCATTTACAATCGTATTAATAAATAGTTATTAACAAATTATAAACAATTGTAGTTAATTGACTGTTAGTGGGTTATATAAGATGTTAACCATGAAATATTAAAGAATCGGCAGTCCATGGTTTTAACTTACTTAAAATAAATGACTTGAGTTTGAAGCACACGTTGTGTTTGGAGAAAGACCAAGTCTTTCATGATAAGTCTTTTGAAGTATAATTATCGTTCAATCTTGTGAACTTCTGTTTTCTGAATTGCCAAGTTAGACAATAATAGAATCTTAAAATATGATGAGCGTACGCTGAGACTGCGTCGTTTACGTAGGTTCGGTAGGGGCCTAACCCAATCGACTCAGCGTCTTTTTATTTCTCAAGTTAGAATTTCCTACGAGCGATATGTCTTAAGAAACACTAAGTCTTTCATAATATTCACAGCCTCTTGGAGCTGAATATCATTCGAGCCAATAGAAGGCGGGTTTGCCGAACTTTTATTTGAAATGATTTTGATCATATTTTGATGATCGTTATCGTTTTCTAAACGCTGAGATGAATTTGTGCTCAGCTGCGGAAGAAACGGTTTGTACGTCGTAACCACCGGCTGTAAGTAGGGCTTATAAAGCTTTGCTACTTGATACCTGTGGATCAAAGGAATATCGGAAAGATCATCTTCAAAAGAAGAACCAATTTCATCCGGCTCCAATGGATATTTAGCAAACCTCTCGCCAATCTCCATTTCTGAAAAATGCCCCGGCACTGCAATATCAGCTTTGACTCCAACTTTCTGCGGCGTCTTTCCAGAAACAGTGTAATACCGTCCGCGTGTCACTTTATATTCACCCTTCGTATTCACTTTTCCAAAATTAGCAGACTCCAATGTAAACAGTTGAAACGTCCCTTTCCCAAAAGTTTCCGAATCGCCAACAATGAGCGCACGCCCATATTCTTGCAGCGTTTGAGCAACGATCTCAGAGGCTGATGCACTGAATTTATTCGTCAAAATAACTAAAGGCCCATCCCATGCAACTTGCGATTCCAAGTTTCGAAGATGCTGCACATATCCCGTGTTATCTTTAACCGAAACAACAATGCCTTTACTCATGAATAAACCCGCAACAGAAACAGCTTGAGGAAGAAGCCCTCCCGTATTATTGCGTAAATCTAAGATAATCCCTTGAAGCTTGTGCTCTTTTTTTAGCTTCTCAAGTTCATCTAAAAGATCGGTTCCAGAAGAGTACTGACTATCTTGATAAAACGAATGAAGCTTTAAAATTCCAATGACGCCGCTTCCAAAAGGCTCATAACTGGCATCAAACCGGCTCTCTTTTAAGACGATTTCTCCCCGCACGATTTTTACATCGAATTTTTCCTCTTGGGCATTCTCTTTTTGCCTTAAAAAGGTGATCGTCACAGACGTCCCTTCAGGACCCCGTATCAAATCAACCGCATCCGAAATATCAAGACCGATCACAGGCTCTTGATTTACAGCAATAATCCGATCCCCGATTTCAACTTCAGGATGCTGGCTAAGAGGGCTATTATCCAATACCCGCATGATGGTTAAACCATTTAAATCATCCCTCAGCTGAGCCCCAATGCCAAAAAGCCTTTGCTGCACCTGCATCATCAGCTGATTTGCCTCAGAAGGGGTAAAATACGAGGTTTGAGAATCAAGTGCAGAAGCCGCCGCCTTTAGAACATACGTGTATAAGGAGTGGTCTCCTTTACATAGGAGCCCATCTTCCCGTGTAATCCTTCGCTTTTCCAGCCTCTTCTTAAACTGCCCTTGTTCCTCACTAGAAAGGATCCTACGCGCTGTTTTCATTTGAAGACCCTGGATCCTTCGAAGCCTTGTTTCAAGCTCTTCTTCCGTCTTAACCCAGGTCATATCCTTAAACTCTTCAGAATCAACGTTTTCAAGAGGCTCTTCCAGAACTAACTTAGCCTCAATGGCCCTTCTTCGCTCAATCGCCTTTAACATCACGCCATACATCTCATTAAAAGCAGAAAAATCCTCTTTTTGGATTTGATTGAGGATGAAGTCTAATTTTTCTTGAGATGCGTTTGTCCATGGAAGCACCTCAGGCTCAATGAGATAGCAAAAATTTGGATCGAGCTCTTGGAAAAAATTATTTAAAGTTCGTGATATAAGTTCCTGGTTTAAAGTATGATGGGTGGCATGAGCCCGTAAAATCTCATCAATCTTAACACGGGTGTCATGAGAGGTTAATTCAAGCTGTTTTGCGTGCAAAAGAAGAGGCACTAAAAAGAAGAGAAGGGACTTTAACCAGTGGAATTTCATGAAAAAAGGTCTCCTAATCTTTGAGTGTAGGTTATACTAATCCAAAGGTTTATGACGATTAAAATAATTTTTTACCACTAAGCCACTCATTTTCTTAGAGCTACAGCTTGATTTCAATTCGTTTTTATGACATAATTAATAATCTATTAGAGCATAATAACTTTTAATAAATAAAAGCAGCGAATAGAAACAGAACACGTTGAAAAACAAGAATTTGAGACCACGTAAGTGGCTCATACAAAGTTATATGTTAGGAGGAATTTAATATGCATAACGACTCTCAAAACCAGATGCCGCAAACTGAAGAAGTGAATGGCAAAAAAGTCGTTTCTATCACTGAAGCAGCTCGAATCAACAACGTAACGCGTCAAGCGATCTACGTTGCGATTAAACAACGCAAGTTGAAAGCACACAAAGATTCAACACGTTGGACGATTGACCTCAATGATTTAGAAGAATATCGTAAACACAAATATTCACGCACGAAGTCAATGTTTGACGGAGAGCTCTTATTTGACAATACGAAAGGTTATTACTCAGTAAATCAGGTTGCTGAATTACTAGGCGTACCTGCACAAAAGATCTACTATGCGACACGAGTCGGCTTACTTAAAGCCATTCGAAAAGGAGCAGCTTGGGTCATTCACGCAAATGATGTGAAAGGCTATCAGGAGAACTACCTGACCAAGAAAACCCCTCAGTCACAAGTTGGTTAATACCATCCCGTAGGGCCCCCATCAAAAGGGTGCTTTGAGGGGCAATGCCAAAAAACTAGGATTTGGCATTGCCTCTTTTTTTTGTCCTTCTACCAAAGAGTGATTCCCACTCGAAAGATCAACCCAGAAGAAAGCTCTTCCCCAGGAACATATCCTTGAGATTTCCCCCCAACCTGCAGAAACATAGAACCATTTTCCCATAACTCTTTTTGACAGATCAAAGATAACGAAGTCCCCAAACGAGAGTCTTTAATATGAACCGGTTTCCAACTAGGCTGAGCAAATTGAGTAGCCGAGTAACGAGTGCTATTAAAACTCACAGCCGGCTGCAGCCATACGTCCGCACGAAAACCTAATGACCATGTATCAAATTTCCAGACATAAGGATCTTCAACTCCAAAACCCATGTACCTATTTGATGCAAAAGAGCCATTTCTCAAATAGAAGTAAATCGGAGCATCCCCTTTTACCAAGAAGTTTTCCAAATAGTGTTCAGGACCAAACGGAGTCAATCCCATTCGGAACGCAGGCAAGTACTTATACGATCCAATAGGAATCATAGGAATAGAAGTCTTAGTTCCTTTTAAGATGTATGTGAAGTCTGAATACCAAGAATAGTAGATAAATGGATCCAGAAGGTTCCAATACACCTGTTTTTTTAAATCGTGTATTGTAAACTTCTCACCATACGTCCGGTTAAGCAACTCTACATATTTATATATGTCGCCACCATCCGCGTGATGCGTATTTAAGACATAGTCAAAGATATCTTCTTGAGCATGCCGATAAAGTGATGCTTGTGCTGGAGAGATTGTTTGCTCTTTAAGCCACTGGAGCCGCACCCGGTTCGCTAGGATAGATGTCGCTTCAACACCACCTGACTTAATACCCGACAATTGGAACACAGAAGTATCCTGAAGAAGAAAGCTATATTGTGTATGTCCTCCACCAGGTCCATAAGGAGGGGGAACCCCGATTTTATATTCAAGAACCTCTGCTCCCTTATCACGGATACTTCTAACTCGATACCCATGACCAAAAACCTCATGTTGAGTCACCATCGCCGTATAATTAATCGGATTCCAAAAAAAATACAGCTCAGCAAAACGACCGATTTTTTCTAGTGTTTGATTTTGTGAAAAGATCGGTTTTCCCAAATGAGTCAGATGTGAATCTTCCAATATTCGATGCGCTAGGATCAAATCATCCGCTCCAACATAGGGAGAAAGATGTGGATCAAGAACGACCGGTGGATTGTTCTCTGCAAATATAGATAACGAAATAATCGTAGAAAGAATTAGTTTTTTCATAATTTGATAACTAGAATCTCAATAACCTAAGAAGTTTTCAATTAAAATGATAACTTGTTTGTCTGTGTTAATAATTAAAAATAAAAGATTCACAAAAAAGCAAGCAGCTGCCTAACACTGGAATGTGTTATGGAATTTTTAAAAAGAACATTATAGGGTCTTTTTCATCAGATCTAAAGATTTTCTATCGGTGGAGATGCTTTATTCTTAACACCCTTAACCTCAACATCAGACAT
>JAGOLG010000013.1 GCA_017994195.1 Rhabdochlamydiaceae bacterium | reverse complement strand
CGGTTATCTTTAGCCAATACACCCGCATGCTTCAAATTATGCGAGAAGATTTTGAACATCGAGGCATCCGGTTTGCTTATCTAGATGGATCTTCCAAGAATCGTTTGGAAATTGTAAAACAATTTAATGAAGATGAAACCATTCCTGTCTTTTTAGTCTCGCTGAAGGCAGGGGGAACAGGACTTAACCTCGTCGGAGCCGATACCGTCATCCATTATGATATGTGGTGGAACCCGGCCGTTGAGAACCAAGCCACTGACCGCGTTCATCGTATGGGGCAAAAGAAAAATGTATCTGCCTATAAACTTATTACATTGAATACAATCGAAGAGAAGATCGCCGAAATGCAAAAGCGGAAAAAAGGATTGGTCAAGAAAGTGGTAAGTTGCGATGATGAAGCTATTGCTAAATTAACTTGGGAAGATGTTTTAGAACTCTTAAGAACTTAAATTATGAATCAAAAAAAATCTGTTAATGTGAAAGAAATTTTATCCCGGCTCATGAACTCTATTTTTGGGAAAGCCGGAAGACTCTCTGGATTTTTCTCCAGCGATATTGGTATCGACCTTGGAACGGCCAATATTCTGATTTATGTCCGCGGCAAAGGGATCGTGCTAGCAGAGCCCTCTGTAGTAGCTGTTGACTCTGCAACCAATGAAGTTCTTGCAGTCGGCCATAAAGCCAAGGCCATGCTTGGTAAAACTCCTCGCAAGATTCATGCAGTCCGTCCTATGAAAGATGGTGTGATCGCCGATTTTGAGATCGCTGAAGGGATGCTCAAGGCACTCATCAAAAAAGTCACGCCTTCGCGCAGTTTGTTCCGTCCTAAAATTTTAATTGCTGTTCCTTCCGGAATCACCGGCGTTGAAAAACGAGCTGTTGAAGATTCAGCTCTGCGTGCAGGCGCTCAAGAAGTTATTCTCATTGAAGAACCGATGGCAGCTGCTATTGGAGTCGACCTTCCTGTTCACGAGCCATGTGCAAACATGATTGTCGATATCGGCGGCGGTACAACTGAAATCGGCATAATTTCCCTAGGTGGGATTGTCGAATGCCTATCCCTTCGCATAGCGGGGGATGAGTTTGACGAGTGCATCATGAATTACATGAGACGCACCTACAACCTCATGATCGGCCCTAGAACTGCCGAGGAAATTAAAATTACCATTGGTTCTGCTTATCCTCTCGGAGAGAACGAACTTGAGATGGAAGTCCGCGGAAGAGACCAAGTTGCCGGCCTTCCTATCATGAAACGGATCAATTCCGTTGAAATCCGTGAATGCCTTGCAGAGCCGATCCAGCAGATCATTGAAGGAGTCAAGGCAACTCTTGAAAAATGTCCCCCTGAGCTTGCTGCTGATCTTGTTGACAGAGGAATGGTACTGGCGGGCGGAGGCGCTCTCATTAAAGGACTCGACAAAGCCCTTATGAAAGAGACAGGCCTACCCGTGACAGTTGCACCTCACCCACTTCTAGCTGTTTGCCTAGGAACAGGTAAAGCGCTTGAATACCTCGACAAATTTAAGAAGAAAAAAGCCCTCATCTAATGCGGGTGGTTCTTCAGCGTGTGAAAAGTGCTTCCGTAAAGGTTGATGGACAAATTGTCGGATCGATTGAAAAGGGAGCGCTTATTCTCGTTGGCATTCACCCTAAAGATACCCCTGAGATTCTTGAATGGATGGCTCAAAAAGTCATTCAACTACGCTATTTTGAAGATGCACAAGGGAAAATGAACCTTGCTCTTCAAGAGGCCCAAGGACAGCTCCTCGTGATTTCTCAGTTCACCCTCTATGGTAATTGTAATGAAGGACGAAGACCAGATTTCTTCCAAGCAGCTCCCGCTTCTATTGCAAAACCGCTCTTCGATCAGTTTCTAAAAGCTTTAGAAAATAAAATAGGCCCCGTTCAGACCGGCGTCTTCGGAGCCTATATGGAAGTTTCTCTTGTGAATGATGGTCCCGTGACCCTCATTCTCGAAAAATAGAGAATAAATAATTTTTTTTGCGAAGATTATTGATTTCGGTCAATTTCTAAAATACAGGGAAAAAAGATGAGGGACTAACAGTCCCTCTATCAATGCTTTTAATGACAGTTGCAGTGGCTGCAGCTACGAGTAAAGATCTCTTTAGGAGAGAAGAAGAACGCGATTTCTTTTTTCGCATTCTCTAAGCTGTCAGATCCATGAACAGTATTGCGCTCGATCGATTCTGCAAAGTCTTTGCGGATCGTTCCTGGAGCTGCGTCTTTAGGGTTTGTTGCGCCCATGATTTCGCGATTTTTGGCGACTGCATTTTTCCCTTCTAGAACCATGATAACAACGGGGCCTTCGATCATGAAGTTCACGAGTTCCATGTAGAAAGGACGCTCGGCATGAACGGCGTAAAACGCTTTGGCTTGTGCCTCAGAAAGATGAACCATTTTCATTGCAATAGGCGTCAGGCCTGCTTTTTCAAAGCGGGCAACGATGTTGCCAATGTTGTTATTTTCAACGGCATCCGGCTTAATAATAGATAGTGTTTGTTCCACTTGTAAATTCCTCTGTTAAAGGACTTTATTCTACCAGAAACGTATTTTATCGGCAAGTCTTTCTTTTAGATTTGTTTTTGATATAAATTTAATCACTTAATTGTTTTTTTAATTAAGAAGAGACTTTGTCATATCAACAGGCTGAGGAGTGCTTTCCATGAGGATAGACTGCGTATTTGGCCCTGTAGAGAAATCAAGTTTTTTTAAATCGATATAGCGCAGGGTCAAATCTTCATAGGTACGATAGTAGAGCACTTTATTTTTTAGATCTTTAATGACAATCCATTGCGTTTGTTCAAAATCGGCTGGATTGTCATCGGCTCGGACAGCTCCGATTGGAATATCAAATGTATTAAGTAAATGCTCCATAAGATTGATGCCTAAAGCAGCTGTTGCAACTGGAGCTGCAAATGATTTAAAAAAAGAGGCTCGTACAAAACGGGATGGAGAGCTCCAATCGCCGGGGATTCCATGCAGCCCTGTTCCTTGACCTGTTGGGGCGAGCATCACTCCATTTATAGTCAGGGGAGCTGCGTTAAGCGGGCTTAAATTAATGTAGTTTCGTAAATTTGTGAGATGCCATTCTAGCTTAGGAAAATTGGTCATCACGCCATTGGGATTGTTAGTTACGATGACCCGATTTTCTACGAATTCAATCACAAGATGGTTCCCTTGAGCGTCATGTACGGCAAGATGAACGGGAGGAATTCCCAATGACTGAATAGACTCTGCCCAAATATTGATTTTAGCAAGAGATGTGCGTGCCTCTGCTGTTGTTGAAAAATTTCCTAGCAGCCAATCTGCCACATCTTGAAGAACAATCGCGTTAGAGCCAAGACCTGAAGGCGGCTGTGGATATTCGACACCTGGAAACCAAAGCACGCCAACAGATAAGCCCGCTTCATTGATTCCATCTGTCGTGAGGCCCTCATCAAGCACATCAATGGAAAGATATCCATATTTGGAAGTCCATGAAAGACCTTTTTCATTATTGGGAGCCTTAGATTGGTTTTTCATCCCTCGTGGATTTAAAGTAATTTTTGATTTAAGAGGGAGAGCAAACTCTAACGATCTACCGTTAATATAAGCTCCGTCTTGCGTTTGAATGACCAAATCAGTACAAGCCCATCCCGAAGAAATGGGAAGGATAAAAAGTAAAAAATGTTTTAAAAATCTCATAGATCCTCTATTGAATTTCATATAGCATTTTTTCAAATTTCCCACTAAACTCTTGTTATGAAGATAGCAATTGTTCGTAGAAATGGACTGGGTGATTTGATAGCGGTGATGCCGCTTGTGGCGCTCTGCAAAGAGAAGTATCCTGGCTGTCATATTACATTGTTTGTCGATCAAAGAAATGCGCCGCTCCTTCCCTACCTGCAAGGATTTGATGAGGCGGTGGTGATTGAGCCTTCCAAGAATAAATATCTTTCACTTATAAAAACCCTTTGGCAAAACAGAAGCCGCTTGTTTGATTTGGTGATTTCAGCAAGACCGACCCCGATGCAGTGGCTCAATCTTTTCTTAGCTGGATTAAAAACTCCAAGGCGTCGTGCTGTGGTGGATGAATCATGGCATTCAAAGTGGATCAATGAACCTATTTTATTTAAAAAGGAAGACCTTCGCCATCAGATGGTCAAAAGTTTAAGGCTTTTAGATGAAACTCTTGAAGAAGTCCCTGCTCGTTTGATGCCGGTTTTAGAGCCCAAAAAGAGCTATAGTTTTGATGAAAAAACAATATTGATTTCTGTAACAAATCACCGGATTGGAAGCCAGCTGGACTCTGATAAGATCGCAAAACATTTAAACAAGGCTTTTGAAAAGCTATCTTTTAAGGTCATTTTAAACTGTGAGCCCAAAGATATCGCACGTGCACAAGAAGCGGGTGCATTGCTGAAGATGAAATATGAGATTATTCCGACACCTAACTTCGATGACTTTATGGGGCTTCTTGCAGCTGTTGATGCATCCTGGACAGGCGATGGCGGCATCATGCACCTCATGGGCGCAATGAATAAACCTCAGCTCATTTTGTTCGGAAGAACAGCACTTTGGGAATGGGCACCATTAAGTCAAAAAGCTATTTGTGTCTGGCATCCAGAAAATGTTAATCTGATTCCTGAAGATGAAATCGAAAAAGGACTGGAAAGGTTGATCCATGAATTACGGTAACTATCCTGATTTATCAAGAGTAAAAAAAGCTCTCATTATTAAACTCCGCCATCATGGAGATGTGCTTCTCACCTCTCCTGTTTTTTCTTACTTAAAATCGCAGCTTCCCGAGGCCGCAATCGATGCGCTTATTTATCAAGAGACAGCACCCATGCTGGAAGGGCATCCAGCGATTCGAAAACTGCATCTTTATGATAAAAAATGGAAGAAACAGTCATTTTTCAAACGGTGGAAAGAAGAATTGAGTCTTCTTAAAACAGTTCGGAAAGAAAAATACGATCTTGTCATCAACCTCACAGAAGGTGACAGGGGAGCCGTCCTATCGCTTGTCTCAGGCGCTCCCATCTGCGTCGGGCTGGATCCGGAAAAAAAAGGTTTTTTGGGCAAATCGCGTGTTTTTTCGCATCTTGTGAAACCCTGTAAAACTCCCCGCCATACTGTTGAAAAAAATCTCGATGCATTGCGCCGGATCGGGCTTTTTCCAAGTCCTGAAGAAAGAGAACTTTCATTCCACATTCCTCCTGATGTAAAAGCACGGGTGGCTCAAATGGTTCCCGATTCCTATATCGTGATTCATCCTGTGTCCCGCTGGAAGTTTAAGTGCTGGCCCATCGAGCATGTCGCAGAGCTCATAAAAACTCTTCACCAAGAGGGCAGCCACGTTGTATTGACGGCAAGTTCTGATCCTGCTGAGATGAGAATGATTGCAGAGATCATTGCCCTATGTCCTGGGATACCGCTGACAAGTTTAGCCGGTCAAATTGATCTTAAAGAACTTGGCGCTGTGATTGCCGGCGGAGTAATGCTCATCTGTGTCGATTCTGTACCGCTTCACATCTCTTCTGCACTCAAAACGCCTGTATGCGTTTTGTTTGGACCTACCTCAGAGCTGAATTGGGGCCCCTGGAGAAATCCTCACGCCCGCGTTATAACTCAACAGATGAGCTGCAGGCCTTGCTTTATGGATGGATGCGGCGGGAGCAAGCGAAGCGACTGTCTAACAACATTGTCTGTAAAACAGGTCTTTAAAGAAGTGCGGAATTTTTTAGCTCATAAAAAATAGTTATAAGATACTTAATATCAGCGCTTAACAGAAAAAATCATTTTTATTGTATTTCTCACCAAAATTGCATTTGCAGCTTTGGTGAGGAATATGGGATAATGAAAACAGAGCGATAAAATTGCATTTGCAACTTTGGTGAGTTAACATGGAAAAGTTCATTGGGAGAAAAAAAGAGCTTGCTGCTCTTAAGGGTCTACTTCAAAAAAAGAATGCAAGTCTTGTTGTAATACGCGGCCGGCGGCGTATTGGAAAAAGCCGTCTTGCTGAAGAGTTTGCAAAAACTTTTTCGAGGTCTATTATTCTGTCTGGTATCCCTCCAAGCGATGGGGTAAACGCCCAGATGCAGCGAGAAGAGTTTTTAAGACAGCTTCAGGAACATCAGCTGCCTGTTTATCGAAGTGATGACTGGGGAAATCTCTTTTTTGATTTGTCTGAAGCTGCAATGAAAGGACGTGTATTGATTGTTCTTGATGAGATAACCTGGATGGGATCCAAAGATTCTACTTTTTTGCCCAAACTTAAAACGGCTTGGGATCGTCACTTTAAAAAAAATAACAAGCTTATCTTGATCATCTCTGGATCTAATTCTGCATGGATTCAAAAAAACATCCTTAGTAGTACAGGATTTTACGGAAGGGTTTCATTACGGATTTTATTAGATGAGCTTTCTCTTTCCAATTCCAATGATTTTTGGGATGATTGGCCTGGAGTTATCGATCCGTATGAAAAATTTAAAGTCCTCTCCGTCACAGGAGGAATTCCGCGTTATCTCGAAGAACTCAGGCCCGACCTTTCTGCGGAAAATAATATCCAACATTTGTGCTTCGAACCTGAAGGGCTTTTATTTCGAGAATTCGATCAGATCTTTCATGATTTATTCTTGAATAGGGGTACTTTTTATAAACAGATTGTTCAATTGCTTGTTGATCATCATCTTTCCTTAACCGAGATTGCCAAAAAAACTGGTCGCACAAAAGGAGGGGACTTAAGTGAGGCTGTCGATGAACTGGCACAAGCTGGTTTTATATCTCGTGACTACACATGGCAATTTTCAAAAAATAAAAAATCTAAAATTAGCCGTTATCGATTACGTGATAATTACCTCCGCTTTTATCTCAAATATATTCAACCTAATCGTGAGCAAATTGAAGGTGGTAAAATACGAAAATTACCTCCAGGATGGTATTCGATTTTGGGATTGCAGTTCGAAAATTTAGTCGTTAATAATGGCGCTCTTGTTCAACGTATTCTTGGTATTCCGATTGAAGAAGTTGTTTTTTCAGCACCTTATCTGCAAACACCAAGATCTAGAAGGAAGGGATGTCAGATTGATTACTTAATTCAAACAAAGTTCAATACGATTTATATCTGTGAGGTCAAATTCAGCCAGGGAAAAATAGGAATAGAAGTGATTACTGAAATGAAAGAAAAGCTAAATGCTCTGCAATTACCTAAAGGTTTTTCCATGAGGCCTATTTTGATCCATGTAAATGGCGTAGATGAGCGTGTAGTAGATAGTGGTTTTTTTGCACGGATCATCGATTTCTCAGAACTTTTGACATGTCCAAATGACTGACTTAGATTGTAAAATCTTCACCGAAGTAGGTTTGCCGAGCTTCTTTGTTTTGCAGAAGCTGGCTGACGGTTCCAGAAATCAATATTTTTCCTTCGCGGATGAGATAACTGCGATCCACGATGGAAAAAATCTCCCGCGCGTTATGGTCAGTGATTAAAATGCTGATCCCTTTGTTGCGCAAATGGCGGATCATTTTTTTCACATCAGCAACAGCAATCGGATCGATATTGGCAAAGGGCTCATCAAGCAGAAGAAGGGAAGGCTCTGTGACGAGCGCGCGGGTGATCTCAAGGCGCCTTCTTTCTCCGCCTGAGAGCGCGGCAGCTTTTTTCTTGGCGAGCGGTTCAAGATGGAGTTCATGAAGCAATTCATTTAACTTCTCTTTTTTCTGCTGAGCGGTCAACGAACATGTTTCAAGGATGCAAAGGATATTTTCTTCGACAGACAGAGAACGAAAAATCGAAGGCTCTTGTGCAAGGTATCCCATGCCGAGCTGAGCTCTTTTATGAATAGGCAGAGAGGTTGCATCGTGTCCCTTGAAAAGTACTTTTCCATCATCGGGATGGATCAGCCCCATTGTCATGTAGAAAGCCGTTGTCTTACCTGCCCCGTTGGGTCCTAAAAGTCCTACGACTTCTCCCCGTCTGATTTCAAAAGAAAGTCCATCGACAACAGCTTTTCCACCGTACGATTTTTTAAGATTTTCAACTTTAAGGAGTGGATGGTTCATGGCGAAATACCTGGTTAAGGAGATTTTGTTCTTCGGGTGAAAGAGAAAGGACGACGTGTCCAATGCCTCTCACTTCCTGTTCTTGAGTTGCAGGATTGTAAGTAATATGGACCTCATTTGCGCTAATGCGGAGCTGATCTTGATCCCGCATGAAGAGCACTTTTTGTCCTGGATCTGCTTTGAGGATGCAGGTTCTCGTGTCAGGATGATATGTCAACGTGTCGGCAATGCCGCGTCTTGCAGGCCCCTCTTTTTCTTGCGAGAAGATTTTAATTTTTCCTTGCAGTTCGATCTTTTCAGGATGGAGCCCTTGTTCATCTTCGCGGTAAAAAATCTGCGCTTCATTGGCTGCAAGCGTCATCTCTTCTTCTTGGTAGAGAAGCTGCGTTGGATGCGGATGAATGATGGCTAGACTTTTCTCAGAATCGATTTCAAGAGGGCCTTCGGTTTTAAGAATATGCCCTTTATGCGAGGTGAGCGTTGTAGACCCTAGCGTTTTAAGTTTATCCAGCTTTTGTTCTTTCAAGATAAGATCGATTTCTTGACTTGAGTCAATTGTTCCAAGACTGGTTTCTTGAACCTTTGGAGTTCCTTTGAGCACGAGATGGTTCTCAGTATGCTTCCAATAGAGATCGTCTGCAGTAAAATTGACTTCTCCTTTTAGAAAAGAACTCATATGACCTGCGGCTTTCATGAGATGGAGATGATTTTGCGATAGCTCAAGATCAAATTTCTCAGCATCTACGCGGTCATTTTGATATGTCCAGGTGCAGGCATCTCCATCAGAGCGGATATGATCGTTTGCGAAAAGGATTGATTCCGTGTTCAGATGATAAACTTGATCGTAGATGAGATGGACCCCATTTTGAGCATAAGCCTTTTCAATATCGTAGCTCTCTTTTTTCTCCGCATTTTTCATCATCTGCAGATCCAGATGCGGACTGAAGAGTTCAAAAGGCGTTAAGTTGATTTTATCGACGTAGTGGACATTTTGTGGAGAAGTCAGGATGCCTTTCATAGTAGAAAAGTCGAGCGTTGCACGTTCACAGTCTATTTGAGCGTCTGTTGAAAGAGAAAGATGCACGGCCTCTGCAAGATCGATTGTCGTAAATGGAAACTCTGCTTGCCCTTTCTGCTCATGTGTTAAAACAGCTTTTTCAGCTTTCATTTTTCCAAAGCCGTGTTCTAATGAAACATCTCCATCCAAGATCAATACCGATCCGTCATAAGAGGCGCTCTTAGATGCAATCGATCCAGAATCCATCGGTGCAATCGCTGCTAAAAGATAAGCAAAAATACTAATCATCTTTTTGTCCTACAAAGGAAGCTTTAAACTGTTTTGCCTGAAACTGAGAGGCTTTACCCGCAACAGCAAAAGAGACGTCTTGAGCTATCCCTTTTAAGAAGGGTTGCTGCTTTGTAAATGCTTCGGGAAGATTTTTCCCAGGCAGGCGATAAAGTGCCAGCGAAACTGCTTGCGCTGTAAATCGGTTTGTCGAGTATTGATAAATGCCTGTGTTTGCATCGAAATACCGCACTTGCTGATAAATAGTTCCATTTTGTTCAAAAACCTTATCCTGCATGAAGCAGTGGATTTGATTCAGGTGTTCAATAATATCCATGTGATCATCAATAGGAGTCAGCGTCAATGTAGAGGAGACACTTTCAATACGGTCATGCAGGCGCGTTCCACCTTCTTGTGTAATCCAAAGATCTTTTCGAACGCCTGCGCGGTTTTGCTTTGTCGAACGGCTCTCATAGGCCGCTGCAATTGCATGACCTTTTTGCTGCAGTTCTCTAAACCGCTTCCGATCGTTTTGAGAGACATGCAAGGTAAGGAAGAGCCAGCTTGCAATAACGCCCACAATGACAAAAGTGTAAGAAAAAATCGTTTTTCTAAACATGAACAGCGCCGTAAATCCTTTGCAAATCGATTAAAAGTTCTTTGAGCTCGCTAAAAGGGTAAACTGTTTCTTTATCGCTCTTTGCTTCCTGAGGGTTAGGATGAGCTTCGATAAAGACTAAGTCGCAGCCTGCCGCTACTGCGGCTTTAGAAAGCGTCGGAATAAATTTTCTTTGTCCGCCAGATGAAGTTCCGTTTCCACCGGGGAACATGACCGAATGAGACGCATCATAGCACACAGGGTATCCCATTTCTTTCATGATAGGAATCGCTCGCATATCGCTGACTAGATTGTTATATCCAAAACTGGTACCACGATCCGTTAAAATGATCTTCTCATTTCCTGTAGCTCTTAACTTATCGACCACATTTTGCATATCCCCAGGAGCCATGAATTGACCTTTTTTCACATTGACAACAGAGCCCGTCTGTCCGGCTGTTGTAATCAGGTCTGTTTGCCGCGATAAAAACGCCGGAATTTGAATCACATCACAGACCTCGGATGCCATCACGGCTTCTTGAGGGGTATGGACATCGGTCAAAACCGGCACATCAAATTCTCTTCGAATACGATCCAAGATTTGAAGCCCTTTTTTAACCCCTGGCCCCCTAAAAGACTGATACGACGAACGGTTGGCCTTGTCATAACTTGATTTGTAAATAAACTGCAGCCCCAGCTCCTGCATCAGAGTCATTAAAAACTCCGCCGCTTCCTTCGCTTGGGTCTCGCTTTCAATCACACAAGGCCCGCAGATAATCGTTAGCGGCTGCCCTTCACCCACAAGAAAATCTTTCACTTTAACAAGAGCCATAAATTCCTTCCTTAACTGGCTTTGAAGTTTATCACATAACGATCCCTATGAGCAATAGGGGAGCGTGTATATTTTTTTTTGAAACCATGAACACTCTTGAATTTTCTGTGCAAGATCAATAAGATGGTGAGCTTGTTTGGACTGATAGCTCAGTGGATAGAGCACCCGCCTTCTAAGCGGGTGGTCGCAGGTTCGAATCCTGCTCAGTCCGATTGAATAGAGGACTGTAAGCATGCCCAAGAATGGGCATGCGCGCGGATTCGAAGTGAAGAGTGACCTAAGAAATTTCATCCCATATAAGAATAAACCTTTCCTTTTGAACTTGGAACGATAGTATTTGCAGTCAAAGTTCTTTTAGAAATGTTCGCCAAAATAACATTTTGCATTTTGGCGTACAGATAAATCGTATATTGCTAATGGTAAGTTGTTTATACTTTTAAAGTAATATTTGCATCAATCTGTAATAGTTAAAATTATAACAAATAAAAAAGCATGTTTGTTATAGTTAATACACTATAAATGGTATTATTATTGTACAAATCGCCATAATGGCAAAAAGGAGAAACCAATGAAAAAGGCATTCATAGCGCTGTCTGTAGCTTCAGTATTAACGACTTCCATGTGCTCGGCTTTAGAATGGCCTGATTTTTCAACGGCTTATAAACATAACACGCTTTTTAGAGGTGGATATCAGGAATCTCAAGTTGGAAAAGACCTTTATCAAGTGACCTTCGAAGGAAATTGTTTCACTAGCAAGAGACAAGCGGTTCAATATGCTCTAATTCGTGCGGCAGAAGTTGCGCAAAAGAACAACGACAGTTATTTCATTATTCTAGACAAAGCGGCTGAAACTTCTGGATCGCAGCAAATTATAACGCAGAATATTTTCACATTTGATGATTTAAGGGAGTATTTAGGGCTCGCCATTATAGGAACTTCTGCTTCTACGGTTTCAACAAGCCCTACTTGCACTCTCATGATCAAAACTTTCAATGAGAAGCCCCATTGCGAAAACTACCTTACTGTAAGCGATATTCTTAATACGAATGCAGATATTTTAAGTCAGAGAAATAAATAGACTCCTTGATCTTGGGGACGGTTTTTTGATAGACTGCGGAGACTATGAAAAGTCTAGGTGATTTGACCGTTTCTAAGTTTTCTTTCCCCAAAATTGATGCGCTTTTGAAGGAATTTCAGACGGCGGCATTTAAAAAGCTTCCGCTTCAGCAGAAGACAGACCGAGTGTGTCAGAGCTTGTTAGATCAAGTTCTTGCAGCCAAAGAGGGAACTTTTGTTCTGATTCCTGCTCTTGATTTCATCGAGAAGATCCATCGAAATAAAATTATCGATCATTTTCATTTTAATAATTTTGAGATGTGGCTGAATCAATTTTCCAGTCTTTCGGGGGCAGAAAATCTGAAGGTGCGAGGGAAGCTGGCAGGCCGCTATGTTCCCCGCGAGTCTTATCAGTCTCTATTTCCTATCGGAATGGGCAAAATGTACAGTGGAAGCCACTTTGTAACAGCTCATAGCTCGCCTGATCTTGATACAACGGTTGCTTCTTTTTGGGGATGGGTCGATGCTTTTGCAGCCCGTGTTTCAAAAGGATTGCATGTTTGGAATGTTCCAGGAGGACATCCGCCGGCCTTAGTTGAAACTTCGCTTTTATTTTTTAACATCTTTGGAGATGAAGTGTTTGAGCACTTGGCCAAACATCGCACGGCGCTGACAGTGTCTGGAATGGATCTTGTAACGCAAGAAGGGGTGGTTCATAAATCGCTTCAAGAGTCTGTCTTGGATGTGAATCCTGATGAAGGTCCCAAAGCAGTCGTCTTAATCGATGAAAAAGGCGGTTATTTAGGGGAATGGAGATCGACAGATGTCGATCGAGTTCGCTCGATTATAAATCTTCTCAACCAGTGCCTTCGCTGGTATGAAAATACGCTCCATGTCAAATTGATTGCTCTTTTTGCAAAAGAGAAGCTCTCTCAAAAAGAGCTGCAGGAATTTTTTCATGTCATGCAAAAAATGACATTTGAAGAGTGCGAGCCTGCAAAAGAATTTACTCAGAGCCAACATCTTACTGCCGGCGATTATCTTGTGAAAGTTCTCCATGTAGCAAAAGGGATGAAGAGCAGTTTTGCTCAGTTTGCGCAGGCGCTTGCAAAACAAAAATTGTTCCAGTTCGAAGAATTTGCAACGCTTTCTTTGCAAACAAAATCTGTTTTCGATGCCAAAGGGCAGGTTACAGGTGATCGCACAAAACTATTTAAATATCTGACACAAGTGATTAGCGCGCTTGAAACAGCGATCTACGCCATTCGGGTATATGTTGATAAACTGAGTGTCGCTTTAGAAGTAAAATCAGAGGTTTTAGGGCTTGCGCCTCATCATGTCAACTATAGAGCCGATCTAGAAGAAATCCGCAGCAAAATCGTAAACCAGCCTTATCTGACAGTCACTGCGTCCGATCGTGAGGGCGGGCTATTTCCTCTAGGCGTTATTCACGCGACAGAACTTTTTAAACCTTCTCTTGGAACGGTGACGCTTCGCGACTTTTCTAATCGAGATGAAACAAAAATTCCTCCTTATCTTGAAATCATCAGCATTTTAGACCACCACAAAGGACAGTTTGCAACAACGCTTCCGCCGGTTGCTTGGATCACAGATGCTCAATCTTCCAATTCCCTTGTGGCTAAAATCAGCTTTGCGATCTCCGATCCTTATAGCACGGGCGGAATGACAAAAGATGAGATTGCTGCGCAAATCAAAAAAGTTCAGAAAGATCTCAAATTGTCTTCTAATAAAAGAATTTTGCAACGGCTTCTCCAAAAACAAATAGCTGTGGAGCATAAATCTTCTTATTTCGTATCGCCCGAGCGAGAAATCGTCGAATATCTGCAATGCCTTTATGCGATTTTAGATGATACAGATCTTCTCTCAAAAGTTTCTGTGAGAGATGTCGAATGTGTAGCAGAGATTCTAAATCGTTTAAAGTCGCTCTCTATGCGCAAAGAGATGGAGATTATTTCTTTTGATGATCTTCATCGCGATGAATCTTTTGCAAAAAAAGCAGCGGCGCGTATTTTGCAAAATGATGACATGTATTCTCTCTATAGCAAAATCTATATTGCCAAAGAAAAAGCTGTCGATGAGAACCTAAAACTTGGCGCTCAAGGAAAACCCTCGAATCTTTTTGCAGATACGAAAGAGCAAAACGGCTGCTGCCGAGTGGGACAGACAAAACTGTTTTCTAAAAACTACCCTACGTATTCTAAGCTAGCCTCTTCTCTGCGCGAAAAGTGGCTAAACCTCGCTCAAAAAGTGCATAGCGAACATCCTGAGATTGATTTTCATCTCCACATGATCAGTACGATTCCCGGAGCAAAAGAGCTTTATTCAGGAAAATCTGAAGGATATCCGCATCAAGATGAAGTCTGGTTTTGGATTCCATCCACCGATGTAGCGATAGAACATTTTAAGAACTTTTTAAGTAGCTTTAAAACAGCACCAGCAGCTGAAAAAACTCCAATGGAAGTTGAGTTTTTAGGGGATAATGCTCAGGAGCTTTAGCAGATTTTCAAAGAGAGCTTTAAAGCGATTCCTATCAAAATTACAAAAGGCAAATTGCCGATTGCAGTTCTTCGAGTTAAAGCAGGTAGCTTAAACTCAAGGAAAGCGATGATTTCACCGTATCTGCCTACAATTCTTTAGGTAGCTACAGTCTCTGGTTTAGGCTCTTCGATGATTTCAAGAGAAACACGGATTCCATTGCGGCTTGCAACGGACATCAAAAGGGTCCGAATGGCATTGATCGTTTTCCCTTTTTTCCCGATGATTTTTCCAATATCCGCTTTATCGACAGCCAGCTCAATGATCAGAGTGTGCGTTCCTCCGACTTCAGTGATGCGAACTTTATCCGGATTATCGACCAGGTTCTTGACGATATATTCGACGAATTCTTTCATACTCGATCCTTAAAGTAAAAATCTCTTAACCTCTAAGATAGGCGCTGAAATAATATTTAGCAAGGTGCAATTTTTTTGGATTAAACATTTTTTATATTTACAAAAATTAATCATAAATATTATATTTTTATGTCGTTAAAAAACTTTTAATTTAGTGACTATTTTAAATAAACTATATTTGGAGATTATAAATGTTAAGAGTGACCAATGATAAATACAATATGCGAATTACAGAATGTGCAAGTGAAGTGAGAACGACAATTGAAAGAGAAGGCGAACGTTTTATAGGTCTATTCAAGCAAAAATTCGGAATAGTTATTGATTTGGGAATCAAAGAACATGCGGGCAGCAGCACGATATATAAAATTGCCGCTATTTACATCAATAATATCGAAAAGCTCTATGTGCAGGTGACATATTATAAATTTGAAGACCTTAGCAGGCCTGATATGCTGAACATATACTCGATGTTGGTTGATAGCAACCCCATAGGTCGTACTTTGCAACAAGAAGTTGTTGATCAAGGAAGCAACCTACCATGTCAAAACGCGCGCGCTGTGCTTAATGCATTGAAAACTATTTTCCCTGAAGGATTGCCTCTTCCTTTTCCTGCCTGCAGATCCATCACCATTGGAGTCGTTTCACAGAAGAAAGTAGAGTTTATAACTGAAACAGAGAAGAACAGATCTTTTGCTATATCGGATGTCGAAGAAGGATATCCAAATGGACAAGAAAAATTCGAAGCAATTAGAAAGACTGCGGAAGGGTTATCCACGCCCCGAACAGAAAGTGAGTTTGAGGTTATTCCAGAATAAGATTGAACTCTGGTGGTGTGGGAGCTTCCAGCGATAAGGGAGCTCCTGTCATTGGGTGGACAAGCGATAGGCTTTTTGCATGAAGAAGCTGACGCTTAGCGCCATATTTTTCATTCGGAGCGGCTCGTCCATAAACAGCATCTCCTAAGATCGGTGTTCCAATATGTTTGAGATGAACACGGATCTGATGGGTTCTTCCTGTGATCAGCTGGACACTCACCCACGAAAGCTCTCCTTGTGTCTTTAAAACACGGCAGATTGAGATAGCAGGCTTTCCCGCGGGATCAATACTCATCTCTTGTCTTCGTATGTGATGTCGTTTAATAGGCGCTTCAATGGTTCGATCGCCTGGATTTCCAAGACAGATGGCAAGGTAGTGTTTAGTCATTTGACGGCTAGCAAATAGCTCAACGAGTTTTTGGTGGCACTGAGTTGTTTTAGCAGCGATTAATACTCCTGAGGTATCTTTATCTAAGCGGTGGACGATCCCGGGCCTTAAGTTCTCTGTTGCGGGAAGGGTTTTACAATGATAAAGCAGCGCATTGACAAACGTGCCGTTTGGATGTCCTGGAGCCGGATGAGTAACCATTCCCGCAGGTTTATTGACCGCAATCAGATAGTCATCTTCATATAAGATATCAAGAGGGATATTTTCCGCCTCTAAAGAGAGCTCGGGAGTGAGCTCAAAGCAGACCTCGATTTCATCGCCAATATCAACTGTTTCACGTTTTTTCACGGGATTTCCATTGACGAGCACGAGTCCTGAGTCGATTAAGTATTGAAAATAGGTGCGCGAGTGGGTAGGAAATGTCTGCGTCAGCAGACGGTCTAAACGGGTATGAAGCATTTCTGGGGTTACAAGAAGGGTTTCGATTTGGGACGTCATAGAAACTTTAGTCGTTGCCTTCAATCGAATCTTTAAACTTCTGAGCTGCGGCTCTTGCTTGTTTAAGATCTCGGCTGATTTCAGTATTGAGTGCTTGGAACATATTTTGTTGGAAGGCGGCCGCATACATCTGAATTTCTCCTAAGGGAGCGCCAGGAAAAAGAATAGCCAAGTTTTTAACCCAAGGATTATCCGGAGGAAGAGGGGGCCCGGGTGGCATTGACGTTGCGCCTCCGCCGAAATTTAGACTAGGACTGCCTGTAGGGCCTGACGGACCGGCCGGATTTACCATACTTGCCTCACATCACCATTATAGCGTATAAAGATTCCTAATGATAGAAAAAATTGTCTTAAGGCTCTTGTCGATTAAAAGCCGAACCGCTCATGAGTTAAGGAAAAAATTGATTTTAAAGGGGTTCGGTCAGGATGAGATTGAGGCGGCGATTCAAAAATTTACTAAACTGGGCTACCTGAACGACCAGGAAGTTTTAGATCGCCGGTTCGAATCCTACCTCAAACGAGGGTACGGCCCGCGCCTGATTGCGCTGAAATTCAAGCAGCAGGGGCTAAAAATGCCTTCCTATCCTTCGGCACTCCAAAAAGAAATCGCACTAGGCCTTCTTAAAACAGCTGCGTTCAAGAAAAAAGATTCCCAAAAACAGGGGGCAGCTCTGCAAAGGCGGGGCTTTGACTTAGAGATAATCTATCAAGTAATTCGCGATTAGTTTATATAATTTTTAATATGCAAATTGGTGTCTTAGGGATTAATCACAAGTCCGCGCCGCTCAAATTACGCGAACAGGTTGCGCAAGTCTGCTGCGGCTGCAAAGAGCCTGATAAAGTGATCTTATCGACGTGCAATCGAACAGAAATCTATTTCAGCGGGGATAATCTAGCTGAAATGCAGTGCCAAGTTTTTGCAGAACTTAAAAAACGGCTGAATCATTCTTCGGAACATGCGTTTTACTCATTCTTCGGCGCTGAGTGTTTTTATCATTTAGCCTGCGTGACGACAGGAATTGATAGCAAGGTTCTGGCTGAATCAGACATTCAGCGGCAAGTGAAGGTGGCATATGAAACAGCGAGGGCACGAGGCGAGCTATCAACTGCGCTGCACTATCTTTTTCAAAAATCTCTCAAAGTAGCTAAAGATGCAAGGTCGCGCTTTTCACTCTTTCAGTCGACAATTCATCTAGAAGGAATGGTTTATCAAATTGTTGATTCAGTACTAAAGAAAAATCCTACGCTTCTTTTCATTGGGAATTCCGAAATCAACAGAAAAATCATCCACTATTTCTATCGGAGGAAAAAAGGCCGCATGACTCTCATTTCCCGTGATCTTGAGACGGCGCATCCATTTGCATTGGATTACGGCCTCACACTAAAAAGCCGCGATGAGCTGTCCAACGCTCATCAATACGAGGGAATTATTTCGGCAACCACAACACAAGATTATTTGCTCTCTACGCTTGCAGGAGAGAAACAGACCCGTCTTATTTTAGACTTAAGCGTTCCAAGAAGTGTGCATCCAAATCTTGGTGAAGATCCTTCGCTGACGCTTCTTAACATGGAGCAAGTCGGCGAGCTTTTCACACAAGCTCACACGATCCGCCACGTAGAAGTCGAACAGATCAGAAGTTTTCTTGAAACATCTGTCCATGCTTATACGGAGCGATTTTTACTTAAAACCGCCTTAGCTGCGCCGCAAAGCCATATACAATGAAATCATTCCGATGGTGATGGCAGCCGTATACAAATGGGGATAATCTATCCTGAGTCTCTGAATTTCGGCCGGAGGAGTCGGAATGAATTTAGGAGGGAGATGAGGATGTCTCTCGACAACCTTCGACACCACCTTTGCCAGTTCTTGCAGCGGCACGAGTGGAGTATCGACTGAAGCGCAGTTTGCATGAAAAAACAGCTTCTTCTCTGAATCGTACCGAAGGGCTATCAAAGGCAGTTCATCTAAGCAATCTGCTGAACATTCATTATTAGTGAGATCGGAGCTCTCAAATACTTCATGAACGATATCAGAATCTATTTGAAGAGCTTCGAAAAAAATGCGCATAAAGACGCTAGGCTCTTTTCCCGCTTGGTGTTGATAAATCACGCTCCGGCAAAGGGGGCATGTTCCTTGAGCCTGTGTAATCCATCTGCCTAAACAGTTTTGATGAAAGATATGATAACAGGGTGTGACAAGCAAAGAATGTTCATTGCCGATGATCTGTATGTCTTCTTGATTAAAAGGGAACAAACATTTTCCGCAAAATTGTAAGGGTGTAAGGTGTGCCATAATTAAAACTCCGCGTGGCCGGGGTAACGTGGAAAAGGGATCACATCGCGAATGTTTTCCATACCGGTCACAAATTGTACAAGCCTCTCAAAGCCAGCACCAAAACCTGCATGAGGAACCGAGCCATAGCGGCGCAGTTGCAGGTACCAGTCATACTCTTCTACTTTGAGACCTTGAGAAATGATTTTTTCTTTGAGAAGATCGAACCGATCTTCCCTTTGGCTTCCGCCAATGATTTCGCCGATTTTAGGAACGAGGACGTCCATGGCGGCGACGGTTTTTTGATCGGGGTTTAGCTTCATGTAAAATGCTTTAATCTGAGCCGGATAGTCCGTGAGAATAACAGGCTTTTTACAATACTCTTCAGCTAAATATCTTTCGTGTTCTGATTGAAGATCAGCTCCCCATTCAACAGAGAATTCAAATGTTTTACCCGATTTTTTCAAAATGTCTACAGCTGCAGTGTAGGTCAGGTGCGCAAAAGGTGAGGAAACAACGTGCTGCAGTCTTGCAATCAGCCCTTTTTCAATGAAGCTATCGAAAAACTCCATATCGGCTGTGCAATTTTCTAAGACTGCTTGAATGATAAACTTTAGATACGCTTCTGCACAGGCCATGTCGTCTTTGAGATCGGCAAAAGCCATTTCAGGCTCGATCATCCAGAATTCGGCCAAATGGCGCGAAGTGTTAGAATTTTCCGCGCGGAATGTCGGGCCAAAGGTGTAAATATCAGAGAGAGCACAGGCGAGCGCTTCTCCTTCGAGCTGGCCTGAAACAGTTAAATAAGTCGGACGGTGGAAAAAGTCCTTCGAATAGTCGACCGCGCCATCTTTGAGCTTAGGGATTTGAGCCAAGGGAAGAGGTGTGACATTAAACTGCTGGCCGCCGCCTTCTGCATCAGAACTTGAGATGATCGGTGTCTGAACGTAGAGAAAGCCTTGGGATTGGAAAAACTGATGTGTTGCAAACGCGAGCTGATTTCGTATTCGTAGAACAGCTCCTTGAGTATTTGTGCGCGGCCTTAAGTGGGCAATAGTTCTCAAAAATTCAAACGAGTGCCGTTTTTTCTGAAGGGGATACTCTTCTGCAGGGCAGTGTCCTAAAATTTCGACATGCGAAGCTTTCATTTCAAGTTTCTGTTTTCCGCCAGGGCTTTCAACAACTATTCCTTCTACTTTGACAGAGGCACCTGTCGTGAGGCCATTAATGAGGACGTCGTAATCTTTCATTGAGCTGTCGACAACTACTTGAAATCCAGCTAGAGTCGATCCATCATTGATTTCCACGAAGGCAAAGTTTTTCTGATCTCGTACTGTGCGTACCCATCCACAAAGGGTGATAGTTTGACCGGATAAATCAGAGGTGATAGATCGAATTTTAGTTCTTTTCATGTGCAAATTCTCTTAGTCGTTTAATTTCTTTCTTCCATGTTTCAGGGCCTTCAGGAGTTTCTAGGTATTTGGGAAGTTCGTAAAGGTCTGGATGCTCCATCATCGCTTTAAATCCTTTTATTCCAATAAGTCCTTCACCTAAACAAGCATGCCGATCCACGCGCGATCCCAAGGGTTTTAAGGAATCATTGACGTGGATTGCATAGAGATGATTAAGTCCAATATGCTTATCAAATTCTTTGAGTGTTGCGTCCCAACTTGTTTTATCGGAGACATCGTATCCTGCAGCAAAAAGATGGCATGTATCGATGCAGATTCCAATCTTAATTTTGCGATGAAGTTTTTCAATGAGGTATCCGAGCTCTTCAAATTTACTTCCGACGGTCGATCCTTGCCCCGCTGTTGACTCAATGAGAAGGCGGGTAGGTCCCTTATCGACAAGTGCTTCAAAACCTAAAATGCTTTCAACGATTGTGTCGAGGCACTGCTCAACGGTTGAATCAAGAGCTGCTCCCGGATGGAAATTTAAAAAAGAGAGATCTAATGCATGGCATCTTTCGATTTCATCTTTAAAGGTAGCCCGGCTTTTATGGAGTCCGTCAGCTTTGGGCGAGCCTAAATTTATCAAATAGCTATCATGGCTCATGATTTTTTTGATGCCGGTCTCTTCAAGAGCTTGCTTCCAGAGCCCAATCTCTTTTTCGGAGATTTTTTTTCCATGCCATGTTTTTTGATTGGCCGTGAAAAATTGGATCGTGGTTGCACCGATGGCCGCCCCTTCAAGCAAAGCGTTATGCGCCCCGCCTTGCGCAGAGGTATGGGCTCCGATGAGTAATTTTTCGGGCGGTGTTTTTTTCACATCTTCCTCTTTAAAATAAAGCAATAATAGATGATAGTCTAGTTCTTCACAATATGCCTGAGATTGATGTTCAAAAACCCGCAGCCGATGCTCCAAAAACCGTTGTTAGATCGGCATTACAATTTTTCTTTGGCACTATTTTAAGCCGCTTTTCTGGGTTTTTCCGCGAAGTGGCTTTAGGCGCTTGGTTTGGGGCGACTCCTGTTCTTGCAGCTTTTTTCGTGGCCTATCGGTTCTCTCAGCTTTTAAGAAGACTCTTTGGAGAAAGCTCTCTACTTTCCAGTTTCAGCCCTCATTATGAACAGCTCAGAGCCCAGTCCCCGGAAAAAGCAGGTCAATTTTTTCGAGATTTGTTTGCATCTATGCTAGGACTCTTAGGGAGTCTCATCATCGTCCTTGAAACAATTTTATTTGCTTGGTGGAAATGGGGCGATGTTTCTGCAAATACTCAGGAGATCTTATTTTTAACAATGGTGATGCTGCCGGGCGTCTTATTTGTGTGCCTCTATGCGCTCTTTAGCGCTCTTTTGCAAACAGATCGAAAATATTTTCTACCAAGTGTTGCTCCCATCTTTTTTAACATTATTTTTTTAGCTGTCTTATGGAGTGTCAAAGATTGGGTTCCCGCAGCTGCGACTACCGCTTTAGCAATCGGCGTTACACTTGCATTTTTTGTTCAATGGCTCAGCCTCCTTTTTTCAACAGGCCCCTTGCTTCGGCAGATACGGTGGAGCGAGGTAAAACTATGGACCCCCGAGCTGAAAAACATGGTGTCGGCCATGAGTCTAACGATCATTGGAATCGGGGCTGTACAGATCAACAGCTTTATCGATACGCTCTTTGCAAGATCGGCAGATCTATCCGGCCCTGCATATCTTTATTATGCGATTCGCCTTTACCAACTTCCGCTGGCTCTTTTTGGCATTGCTCTTTCCTCAGCTCTTTTGCCACCTCTTGCAAGAGCTTTACAGGCCGGGGATAAAGTGCAGTTTTTATCCCTTCTTCGATTCTCACTTAAGAAAAGCTTATGCCTCATGATTCCCATGACGATCCTTTTGCTGGTTTTTGGCGATACCATTGTCAATGCAGTCTATGGGAGAGGAGCCTTCGACTCTATTGCTACTTTAGAAACGACGCGATGTCTATGGGGTTACAGCCTCGGCCTTGTTCCTGCAGTCCTCGTGCTTCTTTTAGCTCCTGCTTTCTATGCTCAGAAAGATTTTAAAACACCGCTGAAAGCTTCTCTTTTTTCGGTAGCCCTTAATTTCATTCTCAATATTCTTTTTATTTACGGATTTAACTGGGGTCCTGCCTCTGTTGCCGCTTCGACAAGCATTGCCGCTTTTCTCAATGCCGGCTATCTTTTCCATCGCCTCAAAAAGCAAGAGGGAGCTCTTTTAGATCCATCCACTAGAGCCGCCTCAGGAAAAATCACGCTCTGCGCCGTGCTTTCCGGCATCGTTACACTGGCAATCGGTTATTTTCTCCTCGGCGGAACCGCTGCCATAATTCTTTTCGGAGAGATTCAATTTTCCAGAGATCTCATTACACAAGTTCTACATCTTGTGATCTACGGGGGCGTGTTCACTCTCTTCTTTCTCTCCTATGCATGGATGTTTAAAATCGAAGAGGTTTTTCAGATGATGGGTCTAAAATTAAAGACGAATTAAATGCGGATAGCTGGATTAAAATATCGTCCTAAGATCATTCAATTGGAACAGATCATAGAAAAAATTGATACGGTTTAGTCTTTTCTTTTTTTGAAGAAATCTTCATAATAGAACGCAAAAAAAGGATCTTCTATGGCTGTAAAATTTTTCATAAATGCTCAATCGATAGGAAGATTGGGAGCAGGAGCTGTTTGCTATGCAACGGCGGATCGATTAGGTTTGAAACCGGCTGTTGCAACAATCGCATTTATTGTTTCTTCAACTCTTGTACAGTGGTCAGCACAAGTCATTAAACACCAATATAACTTTGATGAAAAAAGTATCAACACTGTTACTAAAGACGAAAGAATGCTCGCTTATTCTTTCTTAAGAGGTATCTCACAGCCCTTGATTATCAAAATTGCACAAACAGCTACGGAGAAGTTGGGTGCACCACTTTCTTTTGTGCAATGCGCGGGTGTTGTCAGTTTTTATGGTGTCGCTATAGAGTTCCCTCTGCAACGTGTCATCAGCCATTTGAGCAATCTCTAAATGCAAATAAACCTCTATTTCTTTTTTTTAATTTAAGCTATACCTCTGAAAACAGAGGTATGGCATGCAAGACCCTTTCAAGACTCTTAAAAAACTTCCTTCAGGCAGTTATTATTATTCTCTTCCTGCTTTAGAACAGCAGGGGCATGGAAATATTCGGCGTCTTCCGGTTTCCATTCGGATCATGTTAGAAGCGCTGCTGAGACAGTGTGATGGGACCCGTGTCAAAGAAGACGATGTAGTAGAGCTTGCAAATTGGAATGCAAAAAAACCGTCGGACCGGGATGTTCCCTTTGTTGTAGCTCGGGTGATATTACAAGATTTTACAGGAGTGCCGCTCCTTGTTGATTTGGCAGCGATGCGCGATGCGGCTAGAGCCAAAGGTTTTAAAGCAGAGAGCATCGAGCCCCAGGTACCAGTGGATCTTGTGATTGATCACTCAGTTCAGGTGGATCATTCAGGATCGCCTGATGCTTTTTTATTTAATTTGAAGATCGAGTTTGAAAGGAACCGCGAGCGGTATGAATTTTTAAAATGGGGACAAGGGGCTTTTGAAACATTTAAAGTCGTTCCACCCGGGATTGGCATTGTCCATCAAGTTAATTTAGAAAATATTGCAACCTGTGTTGTCCAAGAAAAAACAGTGGTCTATCCCGATACACTCGTAGGAACCGATTCTCATACGACAATGATCAATGGACTTGGCGTGGTTGGCTGGGGAGTCGGCGGTATTGAAGCAGAAGCTGCCATGTTGGGTCAGCCAGTGAGCTTGCAGACGCCGGAAGTAATCGGTGTTCATCTTTTTGGGAAGCTTCAAGAAGGGGTAACAGCGACAGATCTGACTCTTCGCATTACAGAGCTTCTTAGAAAAGAAAACGTCGTTGGAAAGTTCGTTGAGTTTTTTGGGGAGGGAACCGCGACGCTGACAGTGGCCGATCGCGCAACCATTGGAAATATGTCGCCTGAATATGGCGCAACGATGGGATTTTTTCCCTGTGATGAAAAAACGCTTGATTATCTTCGTATGACAGGAAGGAGTGAAAAACTGGTTCAGCTTGTGAAGGAATATCTCATGGCCCAACATCTTTTTGGCATCCCCCGTAAAGGAGATATCGATTACTCGCACGTGGTGGAGCTTGATTTAGCATGTGTTAAACCCTGTGTTGCAGGGCCTAAACGTCCTCAAGACCGCATTGATCTTCCCCAGTTAAAAAGTGCTTTTTCAAAGCTCATGACAGCCTCTACGGTACAAGGGGGATATGAAAAAACAGCCAAAGAGCAATCTAGACGCGTCTTCATTCGAGGAGCTTCTACTTTTTCTCCAGAGATTCCCCACGAGACGGGAGGAAAAGAGACAACCACGAATAATGGACCACTCACATGGAGTGAAGATGAAATGGTCACCAACCGTCCGTTCACAGAAGCGGTGGATGATCCAAGTTATATCCACGATGCTGAGATCGTATTGGGGCATGGCTCTGTTGTGATTGCAGCAATTACAAGCTGTACTAATACCAGCAATCCTACCGTTATGGTAGGAGCAGGCCTTGTGGCTAAAAAGGCTGTAGAAAAAGGACTTAAGGTCAATCCTCTTGTAAAGACAAGTTTAGCTCCGGGATCTCGTGTAGTGACAGACTATCTTGATAAAAGCGGTCTTCAAAAATATCTAGATCAGTTAGGGTTTCAGCTAGTGGCTTACGGCTGCACAACTTGCATTGGAAACAGCGGCCCCTTGGAAGAGAGGATTGAAAAAGCGATTCAAGAGTATGATCTTATTGGAGCCAGTGTTTTAAGCGGCAACCGGAACTTTGAAGCTAGAATCCATGGAGCTGTCAAAGCTAACTTTTTGATGTCGCCGCCGCTTGTGGTAGCATTTGCAATTGCTGGCCGTGTTGACATCGATCTTATAAAAGAACCTTTAGGTTATGGGACTGATAATAAGCCTGTCTTTTTAAAAGATATTTGGCCTTCTTCTGAAGAGATCCAGCGTGAAATCCATAAATGTTTGCAGCCGCAGATGTTTAAAGACCGGTATGCACATATTCTTCAGGACAACCCTGTTTGGCAAAAAATCGAGACGACAAAGTCGGCTCAATACAACTGGAGCGATAAAAGCACGTACATCCAGCAGCCGCCCTATTTTGAGACGTTTGCACTCGAGCTTCCAAAGCGTCCTGTCTTAAAAGAGATGAGAGCGCTCGCGCTTTTTGGAGATTCTGTTACAACAGATCATATTTCACCTGCAGGGGCGTTTTCTGCCTCAACACCTGCAGGAAAATACCTTCTATCCCTCGGTGTTAAAGAAGACGATTTTAATAGTTACGGAAGCCGCAGAGGAAACCACAACGTGATGATGCGCGGCACCTTTGCCAACGTCCGTCTTAAAAATCATCTAGCCAATGGAAAAGAAGGAGGTTTTACAAAACTTCCCGATGGAACTATTACTACAATTTTTGAAGCTTCTGAGTTTTACCATCAGAAAAATACTCCTCTGATCATCTTTACAGGCAAAGATTATGGAATGGGAAGCTCACGTGATTGGGCGGCTAAAGGAACGGCTCTACTCGGTGTGCGAGCAGTTGTTGCACGCAGCTTCGAAAGGATCCATCGCAGCAACCTCATTGGTATGGGAATTCTTCCATTAGAGTTTAAAAATGATGCTAGCTGGGAAAGTGTAAAGATCAACGGAGACGAGGTTTTTTCTCTAAAAGGTGTCGAAGGAGACCTAACACCTCATCAAGAGGTTCAGCTTGTCATTCAGCGCCAAGGTCAAACCCGAGAAGTGCCTTTATTGCTCCGCCTTGACACTCCATAGAAGT
>JAGOLG010000090.1 GCA_017994195.1 Rhabdochlamydiaceae bacterium | reverse complement strand
GCAGAACTCATCGCCTTGAGCATCCCATCCTTCATAAGTATCCATGCTGGAGACTTTCTGAACGATGATGGAGCCTTCTTTTCCGGCGTTCTCTGCGATTTGGCGAAGAGGCCAGAGGAGGGCTTTCATGATGATCTCAACGCCGACTTTCATATCGCCGGTCAGAGTTGCTGCGAGTTTCTCAAGAGCAGGGAGGCAACGGATGAGAGCGACGCCGCCGCCAGGAAGAATTCCTTCTTCAACGGCTGCTTTTGTGGCGTGTACTGCGTCATCAACACGGTCTTTTTTCTCTTTCATTTCGACTTCTGTTGGGGCTCCGACGCGGATGATTCCTACGCCGCCGGCAAGTTTTGCAAGGCGTTCTTGGAGTTTTTCTTTGTCGTAATCAGATGTGCTTTTCTCGATCTCGCTGCGGATCTGGCCGATGCGGTCTTGGATGGCCGTTTTTTTGCCAGCGCCTTCAACAAGTGTCGTATCATCTTTTTTGACGACGACTTTTTTAACACGGCCGAGCATATCAAGCGTTGTGTTCTCGAGTTTGAATCCGAGCTCTTCGCTGATGAATTTACCGCCGGTTAAGATCGCGATATCTTCTAAAATCGCTTTTCTACGATCGCCAAAGCCAGGAGCTTTGACAGCGCAGACTTTCAGGCCGCCGCGGATCTTGTTGACAACGAGAGTTGCGAGTGCTTCGCCTTCGATATCTTCTGCGATGATGAGAAGGGGTTTGCCTGTCTCTGCAGCTGCTTGAAGAACGGGGAGGAACTCTTTCATTCCACCGATTTTTTTCTCGTAGATGAGAACAAACGCATCTTCAAGAATTGCTTCTTGCGCTTCTGCGTTTGTGACGAAATAGGCTGAGAGGTATCCACGGTCGAAGTTCATTCCTTCTACGATGTCGAGTGTTGTCTCAAATCCTTTTCCTTCTTCTACTGTGATGGTTCCGTCTTTTCCAACGCGTTCCATTGCATTCGCAATGATATCGCCGATTTCAGTGTCGCCGTTAGCAGAGATGGTCGCAACTTGCGCGATCTCTGTTTTGTTTTGGATCGGTTTGCTGAGCTTCTTGATTTCATCTGTGATCGTTTTAACAGCTTTTTCAACGCCGCGCTTGACTTCAATCGGATTAGCTCCGGCTGTCACATTGCGCAGACCTTCGCTGTAGATGGCTTCGGCAAGCAGTGTTGCAGTTGTGGTTCCATCTCCGGCTTTGTCGGCAGTCTTGTTGGCCACTTCTTTGACCATCTGAGCGCCCATATTTTCGTGCTTATCTTCGAGCTCGATCTCTTTTGCAACGGTGACACCGTCTTTTGTGATGTGGGGAGCGCCATATTTTTTGTCGATGACGACATTTCGGCCTTTAGGTCCGAGGGTGACTTTGACAGCAGCTGCCAGTGTTTTCACGCCTTGGAAGATCTTTTGTCTTGCGTCTTCTCTGAATTTAATATCTTTCGGTGCCATTCTGTTTTTACTCCTTAAAATTAGTTTACAATTGCAACAATATCATCTGCTTTCACGATCACGTAATCTTCATCATCGATTGTGACTTCTTGTCCTGCATATTTATCCATTAAAATGACGTCGCCGACGCTGACAGGCATTGGAAGGAGTTTTCCTTCATCAGTAGTAGTGCCAGGACCGACTGCTACGACTTTGGCAGATTCTTGTTTTTTCTTAGCTGAATCGGGGAGGATGATACCGCCCTTTAAAGTTTCTTCTTGCTCGAGACGTTGCGCGACAACGCGGTTTCCGAGAGGTTTTATCGATAGTTTTTTTTCAGTTTGTGATGCCATTTGTGTTCTCCTTTTTTAAAGGCTTTATTGTACTTGATAGCCACATTTATAACAAGACACTTAGCAATTGTCAATACCAAGTGCTAAAAATATCGGTTTGACGTCGGAGAAAAAAAGTTGCATGATAAAGATCAGACATATGAAAAAAAATTTAATTATTTTAGGCGTTTTGGCTTTGATGGCCTACGCTGAATCTAAGGAGCTGGAAATGAAGAGATCGGAAGTTGCTGCGCAAGATCGTTGGAATGTCGAGGCGTTTTATCCCTCGCTTGAGATGTGGAATAAAGATTTTAATCGACTGAAAAGCCAAGTTCCGGGAACTGTCTGGAGTGAAATAAAAAATTTGAAAGGCCAGCTCAAAGAAGGGCCTGCTGCAGTGGTAAAGCTTTTAGAGCTCTATATTGATTTGGACCGCCAACTGACAAAACTCTATGTCTATTCTCACTTGAGGCACGATGAAGATGTGGGAAGCACCGAAACGAAAGAAGCCCACTTGAAAATCACTGCTTTGACGCATGAGTTCCGCCAAGAGATGGCTTGGATCGAACCGGAGCTTCTACAACTGCCGGAAAAAGAGCTGAGCAATTTGCTAGAGGCGCCGGAGGCACAACCTTACCGATTTTATCTAGAGAAAATTGTGCGTCTTAAACCTCATACGCTCGATGAGGAAAAAGAAGCGCTTCTTGCTAGTGCAACCCTTGCGCTGGATGCCACAGAGCGTGCTTTTGGTTCGTTTAATAACGCGGATCTCAAATTTCCAAAGGTCATGGATGAAAAAGGTGAGCTGCATGAGCTGACGCACGGCTCCTACATGACATATATGGCAAGCAGAGATCGCACTCTTCGGAAAGAGACCTTTAAAGCCATGCATAATGCGTATGGCCAGTGGGAGAATACACTGTGCGAATTGATTCAGGGAGAGGTTCAGAAGCATCAATTTTTTGCAAAAGCTCGTCATTTTCAGTCATGTTTGGATGCTGCTTTATTTCCGCATCGCATCGACCCCCAAGTCTATCGCGGCCTCATTCAAACGGTTCGAGCACATCTTCCTATTCTCCATAACTACATGGCGCTCAGAAAAAAACTGCTCGGTGTAGACGAATTGCATCTTTATGATCTTCGAGTGCCGCTTATTGCAGATGTCGATATTAAGATGGATTTTGAAGAGGCATCTCAAATGATTATCGAGTCAGTAGCTCCGCTCCGAGATCAATATCAATCGATCCTCAAGAAGGGGCTTTTTGAAGAGAGATGGGTCGATCGATATGAGAATGAACGGAAAAGATCAGGCGCTTACTCTAGCGGCTGCTATGACAGCCATCCTTACATCTTGATGAACTATCAAGGTAGATTCCAAGACATCATGACGCTTTCGCATGAAGCCGGCCATAGCATGCACTCATATTTTTCAAAGAAAAACCAACCCTACCATGATGCCTCTTATGCGATCTTTGTTGCAGAAGTGGCTTCCACTTTTAACGAAGAGCTGACACTGATGCATCTCTTAAAAAAAGTCTCCGATCCGCGCCAAAGAGCTTACATCATCAACCAGAAGATCGAGGATTTGAGAAATACGTTCTTCAGGCAGGTGATGTTTGCGGAGTTTGAACTTAAAATCCACGAGTGTGTCGAACAGGGGATACCGCTCACACCTGACTATTTGAACAAAGAATACTTGCAGCTCAATCGTGATTATTTTGGGTCTTCTGTTATTATCGATGATGAGATTAAGCATGAGTGGGCGCGTATTCCTCACTTTTACTACAACTTCTATGTCTATCAATATGCGACAGGGATTTCGGCTGCACATGCGCTGGTGCAAAAAGTGCTTCGAGACGGACCTGACAACTACCTCCAGTTTCTTTCGGCAGGAGGCAGCCGGTTTCCATTAGATATTTTGAAATCTGCAGGGGTTGATATGACGACATCTGAACCTATAATAGAAACCCTGAAACTCTTTGCTGATTTGACAATTCAGCTTGAGGAAGTTATGATCCAGAACCCAAAAAATACGTTGATTCAAAATTCGAATCAAGGTATTGAGTTGGGATCCAAATAGGAAAAGATGCTAAAACAGTCTAGAGACACATTTACAGTGATCAATGATAGGGGTCTTCACACACGCCCTTCGACGGAACTTGTAAAATGTGCGACTTCTTTCAAATCGCGCGTGACGCTCAAATATAGGGGTGTCACCGTGAATGCTAAATCCCTTCTTGGAATCTTAATGCTTGCCGCTGCAGCCGGCTCTATCATCACTGTTGAAGCCGTCGGCGAAGACGCCGAAGAAGCCGTCCGATCAATTATTGATCTGGCCAACAATAAGTTTCTTATCAGGTACTAATGCGACCTTGACTATGCCGTAGCTGAATGAGTAAATCATTCAGCTTATTAAAGTCCCATAAAAAGTGGGGCCATTCTTTCAATTCATGGATGTACATATATCTATATGATAGGACTAATCTCCGCAAATTATGCGGAGATTAGCTGCTCTATTCTCCGCATAATATCATAAATCGCTCATAATTAGATTGTTGCATCGAATTTTTTGGTTGCATAGTTTCTCTAGTGGAATGGGAGTGCAGATTAGTGAATATTCAGTGAACCTCGGTAGCAGCTAAACGAAAGACGGACACCCTTCATTTTTTTCTTAAGATACTTATTTCTAGTATTTTATGAAAATAATATAAAATTAAAAATATTAATTTAATTAAAGTAAAAAATTTAGTATAATATACCTCATAAACTTTAATATTAATAAGTAAGGGAATTTTTATGTCCGTAGAATTTAAAAGTATTCAGAATTCAAATATCGAAGATGTCTGTCCTATTTGCCAGGATAAAATGGAAGGCGGCTTAGTCTCTCATAATGTTGACAAAGTGCAGCATATATTTCATGAGGGATGCTTAACTCCATGGCTTAAAAACCATCCCTCATGCCCTGTATGCAGAATTAAGGTTTCCAGTATCAATGGCGTCTCTTTAGCTCCGCAAATGGACTTTATGAGTTGGAGCAACGCAATTCATCGGGCAGTCAGAGGTGACAACATCAACAAGGCCCTCGATCTTATTGCCATTACCTCTGTGTTCTCAGGGCCAGAAGATAGACGAGAATACGCCATTTCGAATGCCATCACCTCTGGTTCTTTGGAGATGATTTGTGCCCTTCTTGCCAGTGGACCCATATCAGATATAGGGAGGGGTCGTGCTATTAAGCTGGCAGCTAGAGAAGGGTCTTTTGACACTGTTCGAGCCCTTCTTGAAAGTGGTCCGATTTCAGAAAATGATCATAGAGAGATTGTTCAAATTGCAACCGAAAGAGGTCATCGTCGGATTGTCAGCCTGTTTGCTGAGCAAGGTTTGTCTATATGCTTCAAACTCTGCAGCGCTGCTTTGATTACAGCAGTCGGCTTATGTGCATGTATGTTTGGATAAAAATTTAATAGGAGATTTTATGTCAGTAGAATTTAGAAATATTCAGAACACAAATAACGATAAATGCGCCATTTGTCTAGAAGAGGAAGTCCAAAATGGCTTTGTCTCTCATAAGATTGATGACAAGGTACAGCACGTGTTTCATGAAGAATGCTTAACGCCATGGCTTAAAAACCATCCCACATGCCCTCTATGCAGATTGAGTGTTTCCAGCATCAATGGACAAGCAGTTGCAAATCCTGCTCTTGGAAGAGATGTTATTAGGGCTGCGATGATGGGTTCACATGAAAGAATCAGAGAGCTTCTCTCGCAAGGTGTTATTTCAGAGATGGATCGCGGTACAGCCCTTATTGAAGCGGCTGAATGCGGCTCTATTGATATAGTCCATGTTCTCATGGAAAATGGTCCTATCCATGTGGGATTGCTTGAAACCGCTTTTTTAAGAGCTGCTGAAGGTGGCTCTATTGATATAGTTCACCTTCTTCTTGAAACGGGCTCTATTTCGACCTTCGAGCGTGGAAAAGCTATTCTGGATGCTGCCAAACACTCCTCTTTTGATATCGTTTCTCTTATTCTTGAAAAGGGACCCATTTTAGAGGTGCATTGTACTCATGCGATTAAAGAAGCAATGAAGGTAGGATCTATAAACACATCTTATTTGCTACTAGAAAAAGGTGGTCTTTCTGGGCAAAGTCGTAGTGAGATGAACCGTCTATTAAAACGACAGGCCATTATTAGTTCTGTTGTAGCATTTGCTCTGCCTGCTTTGGGCGCTGCGTTGTGTGTTTTGATTAAGAGTGGACAAGAAG
The DNA here is from genome assembly GCA_017994195.1 of Rhabdochlamydiaceae bacterium. Lineage (GTDB taxonomy): Bacteria > Chlamydiota > Chlamydiia > Chlamydiales > Rhabdochlamydiaceae > PALSA-1444. The sequence continues at coordinate 184 of JAGOLG010000090.1, read as the reverse complement.
CTCTCGGGATTTGTTAAGGAGAGCTGGCAGGATCATTGACTGCCACGGTTCTAGTCATGACATCGCGGGTGCAGAAGACAGGAATTTTATGGGTTAAGGCCAAGATGACGCAGTCGCTGGGCCTTGCATCGATTTCTAAGATCTGTTTTTGATCGCCGATCGTTTGTTCTAAAAAGAGGCGTGC
>JAGOLG010000089.1 GCA_017994195.1 Rhabdochlamydiaceae bacterium | reverse complement strand
AGCTAATATTGTTTAATGCATTCATGAAAAATCCTTAGGTTCTAGTCCCAAAAGGGAAAGTGTGTTCGCAAGTTGGAACAGCTCTGCATGTGTTTTGAGGTCTAATTTGTTTTTCACAGATTGAATGTAAGACTCTACTGTTCTTGGTGAGAGTTTTAACCGTAGCCCAATAGACTGATAGGTTAATCCTTCTCTTAAAAGAGCCAGGCATTCGAGCTCTCTTCGAGAAAGCCTCAGTAAACGCCCCAAACCGCATTCTGCTATAAGTAACTTCCGTTGAATGTTAATAGCGTTAGATGAAGGTATTCCATACGATGTTTTTAAATCTTTCAGATAGAGTCCTTCCTCAAAAAGAGAGTGCATTGACTTAGGCAAATTTTGGCTGAAATGGTTGAGATAGGCTTTGAATAATCCCTTTTCATTGAAAAAGACATTGTGCAAAGGTCTTTTTGATGTGCATCCAGAGAAACAACCTGTCTCCAGATAATCCTTTTGATGATTAACGACAACCAGTCCATGGTCAATATTAAAATATTTCACTCGATTTTCATAAAATTTTTTATCTCCTGGAAAAGATCTATCATGAGACCATATGTGGTAACCTTGCTCTAGGGCTTTGGCTGTGTCAATTAAAGGATCCTCTTTTAAGAATCCTGTATCGAAAAGCAATCGATCATGGTCAGAATCTGTAGTCACCCAGCCGGCTCTACCATCATGGTAAACGCGTACATAAGCAAACCCAGTCAATGATAGCCTATCGCAAAAGCCTCTTGAGATATGGCGAACTTGATCGACCTTGCTATCTAATCTTTTAAAAAAATGTTTCATATTATTGTTCATAAAAAACCCAACAGAAGGCTTTACGCTATTCAAAGCCATTCAGAAATAGGATAAAGTAATATCTGATTTACAAAACACCGTTAAAATACCAGTATCCAAGATTGCAGCGCTCTATAAAGTAGAAGAGCAAATTTCCGGTTTGATATAGCAAGCCAGCGCCACAATTGCGAAATGCAGCAAGCTCGAAAGTTCTGGATTTGCAATAATACCGGCTTCATTAATTTTATTATTAGGAAGAGGAATAATCTTTGATGCTTCCGGGACTATGGCAGCATCCATTGTCTTGAGTATTTCTCTTAATGAATCTTGGGCATGTATTGCCCGAAAGGATGCGTTCAGGAGAGCAACAGGTTTGTGCACGAATTCTCCGCTGCCAACAACCCAGTCTAGGGCATTTTTCATCACACCGGGTATTCCATGAGCATATTCTGGGCTTGCAATCACAATACCATCGGCCATTCGTAATTGAGAACGTAAATCCATCACTGATTGGGGCTCAAATCCCTCTAAATCAGGGTTAAAATGGGGTAACCTGCTCAGATCTTGATAAATGGATATTTTAACATTTTGCGGTGCCAAAATAGCCGCGGCACGCAGAAGTGCTGTGTTGGAGGAAAATTGCCGGAGGCTACCAGAAATTGCTAAAAGTTTGATCATTTTTATTTGTATACTAAATGAATCTATTTGCCAGCTTTCATTTTTGCAAGAATTTTTCTTAGATACCGATTATATACTCGTGGACTCATCCAGCCTTTTGGACAGGCAACGGGCTTTAGATCTTTAGGTTTCCACTGGATCTTACCAAAATGCGGCGATATCTAGTTCGAGAAGGTAGGGTTCGTTAAATTCTTGAATGTAAAGGTCTGAAGATCGGGATTGGGCCTCTAGCATCACTTTTTTTTCTTCAGGGGAGTTTCGAGAAGGAGCGTGATGAAGATAGTTTCCAAAAATAGCCTGGCAATCGCGCATATATTCGCGAGTAAACAAAATATGATTATGCCAGGCTTCATCGATATCTGGGGTCGGTGCAAGAACTTCGTTAGGGTACTTTAAAAGAAGCAAAAGGAAGTTTTTATACCTTCTTACAGCTTCACTGGCATTTTCCGAAGGCCATTTGTACCGGTCCGTCAATCTCTTTTCTAGGTATTCTAGATCAAGGTTTTTTATATAGGCTTGGGGCAGCAACTAGCCTCCTGAGGTTCTCCTGCTGCAATCTTTTCCAGGACTTCTTCTGACAACTCATGAAAATTGAGAGGACGATCGTGCAAGCGTATGATCCATTGATTGTTTTTTTCTTCTGCACATTTGATGACAAGAGAGCCTGGAATTTTTGTCATTCCCATCTCTTTAAGAGCTGCATGGGGGTCGGTCTTGAGTTTTTCTTTGAACTCGGGATCTTTCCATGCCCGCACATTGATTTGAGCTTCTGTTTGCCGGCGGTCTAATTTCTTTTCCATGTCTAATCCTCCTAGGAGATTTTGGATTTATTGTGCATGTTTTGAGCTTAGTTTTGCTAAAGCAACTGCCGAGAGAAGTAGTCCCAGATCGCGCAGAGCAATATCAAAATAGTTGCCGGTCATCAGAAGGTTAATAATAATGCCAAAGAGCCATAGGGCGACGACATAGGCGAACAGTTTTGGCCTAAAAATCACGCCTATTCCGGCGATGATTTCAATGACCCCTACGACCATCATAAAACCGCGATCGTGGTATTGGAGGATTTGTAAGACAAAGGGTGAGATGTAGTTGGACCAATTGGTGAGCGAATAGAAAAACTTATCCAATCCCGCCAGAATAGGTGCGAAAGCGAATGTGAACTGAAGGATCCGAAATGCTTGATAGCTGGGATCTTTTTTTAAGGCATTCATGCATTACCTCTCAATTTGCTTTTACTCCTTCTTAAAAGAACCAAAAAAAATTAGCAAGAGAGTTTTCCGATCGACCGCGCTCTTTTTGATTCTTTTAATATAGTAGTCAAATAATACAAAAAATAGGATATAGAGTTTTAAGGCTTATTAATTTTAAGAGAGTATGTTTATGCTTCGTATCATTCTAATCGTTATTTTGATTTTACTTCTCATTGGAGCACTTCCAACATGGGACTACAGCCGGGAATGGGGTTATGTTCCATGTGGCAGTTTGGTAACGATATTAATCGTTATCTTGATCCTTGCATTATTGGGCGTCATTTAAGCTGCTCTCTTGAGAAGAGTTTTAGGGCAATTTTACTGCGACATAAAGAAAGTTTTTGCTATCTTGAAATATCAAAATCAAGAAGGTTATTATGTCATCGGATAAGGCTATTGTATTACCGCACTCCCATGAAGAAGTAGATATTGACCATCCTCTGTATCCCATTACTCAGCCTAGAGAAGAGGGTTATCTAAAAGTTTCTGACATCCACAATCTCTATTATGCAGTCTATGGCAATCCAAATGGCATTCCTGTGGTTGTTTTACATGGGGGCCCGGGAGCCGGCTGCTCTGATGTCCTTTCTCGTTTTTTTGATCTGAAAGAATGGAACGTTATCATGTTTGATCAAAGAGGGGCGATGAGATCCGAACCTTTTTGCTGCATGGAAGAAAATAGCCCGCAACATTCTGTCGATGATATTGAAGCGTTAAGAAAGCATCTAGGTATTGAAAAATGGGTGGTATTCGGCGGATCCTGGGGCTCTACTTTAGCTGTCTTGTATGGACAAGAGCATCCTGAGCATTGCATTGGATTTATTCTTAGAGGAGTATTTCTGGGACGGGAGCAGGATTATTTACATTTGCTCCATGGAATGGGAAGAATATTTCCTGAAGCTTACAAACCCTTTTTAAATTATATTCCCGAGGAAGAACGGAGCGATCTTCTATCTGCCTATTACCGTAGAATCATGGATCCCAATCCAGAAGTTCACATGGAAGCTGCACGCGTATTTATGGAATTTGATGCAGTCTGCTCCACACATGCTCCAAGTCCCGAAGAAGTGAAAAAAGTTGTTCAAAATGATCGGTTTAGCTTAAGCATCACAAGGCCTTTCCTTTATTATTCAGTGAATCGTTTTTTTCTGGAGCCCAATCAAATCTTATCTCGTATGGATAAAATTGCACACCTTCCTGCTATTATCATTAATGGACGTTGGGATGCAGTCACTCTTCCAGAGATGGCTTTTTCTCTGCACCAAAGCTGGCCTAATAGCATCCTTTGGATAAGCCCTCAAGGAGGACATTCATCTAATGATCCTGCTATTGCTAAAGCTTTGGCTAAAGCCTCCGATCTTTTCATAGAAAAAATAAAATAATCCGGCTCTTAGAAAGAAACTCCCAAGCTTACGTTCACACCTGTGAAGATGTACGAGTTGCTAGGCAAGCCTAGCTTAAGGCCTGTTTTGGTTTTCGCAGTAGTGCGTCCATCATGCCAAGTTTCGAAAAAGGGAGAGACAATAATGGCCAAACGGTCTGAGTAAACGTTGAATGTAAGAGGGACTTCTACAAGGAAGTTGGAGAGTTTATACTTCAGACTCCACTGAGCTCCGTTAAGCGGCTCGAGCCGTACAATGGGGAACACTTGCGGCATCCATTGAAAATTACATCCCCAAGAGAAGATGGAATTGACTTTGTTTTCAAAGAGAAAACCAAGGGGCACGTAAAACTCTGTATAAGCAACTTCTAGAGAAGCTGAATGAACCCTAACTTTTTCATTTAAATAACGAACGCCAACTCCTGTAAAAAGAGTTAATCTATTGTCGCCAATTCTCTTTTTGCCAAAGGTATATCCCACGCGTTCTTGACCGTTGAAATCTTGTATTTTACGATGAGTTGCGCTGTGCTTCGTCATTCCAGAGCGCCAGCTGAACGCAGCAGCAGCATAAACCGAGTCTTGAGGCCGGTATTCATAAATTGCAAAAACTCCACCCAGACTGCCTTTGGTCGAGTGATTTCCTTTTGGTTTAATATGGGCATAAGAGTAATTGCCGCCGATTTGAACTCGCTGTGGAAAATTATGCAAGGTCGTCTTTTGCTCTTTTGGAAGATTAGAGGGAGCTTGGCTTGAGACAGCGATCTGATAGGAAGATTCTCCAAGTTCTATATTTGGATTCGGTGATACTAATTCAGATCTTTCTTCGCCTCTTTCTTGCTCGTCAAGAAAACCATCAGCATAGAGCGAAAGGCTTGAAAGCATGATAAACATTCCGTAACGTAATTCCATTGAACAATCCTTGTTTACTAAAATTTGTACTTGATGCACACTCTAGCGAAAAGTGCTAGAAATTGTCCAGTAAACTTGTAGGAATACAATGAAGTGCCGAAATTTTTTATGGTTTATCCTTCTCACGAAGGGTCTTTTTGCAGCAGGAATTTTCGATTCAAAGTCAAACCTAAATGCGTATGTTTCAGAATCCGAAGTGTTCTACGAAGAGTATATGGCAGAGCAAATACTCATTGATGAAGCAGTGGGTTTAGGCGGCTCCGGATCTTCGTTTACGCCACCTGCTCTTCCTACTCCTCCTGCTGATCCTCCAGCGCCCACTCCAATGGCAGGTTATTTACCGATTGTCATTGTCAATGACAGCGGGTTTGCAGATTCCGATGTTTATCTCACGATCATAGGTGCTCAAGTTATTGGTATAACAGCGCAAACGACAAAAATGTATATGACATTTTCTGCGGGCGGAGTCGGTTCCTATACTCTCATAGCCGGCAGCGGTTCGGTGCCCAATGTTCAGTTGAGCTCTATCACTGCGATGGCGCCGCACACCTATGCGCTATACATCCCGGAAAATGATGCAGGATCGGATGGAATATCGGGAGCAAGGATTTATTTCCAAATCAACAACAGTACGCAACTGATCACCTATAGCAGCGGAGCACTGACGGAGCCCTCCGTATTAAATCAGTCGCTGGCATCCTATAACATCTCTTTTGATAAGTATGAGTTTGCTTATATCCCCATGGGAAGTCCGCAAATTGCGGCCGATGGCACAGCTGTCGATTTTTTCTGTCTTCCTCTCTATGGATTTTTATCAACGCCTGATGCATCTTCGCCAAACCATTCCGGGCTCTATGAACCTCAAAGCTTTATCATGAAAAATATCGTCCCTGCTTTTTTTGATAATAGATGCACGGGCAGTTTTAAATCGGCGATCTTAGCTCAGTGGAATAACCTATTTTCTCCTACAAAAGCTAACCCGATCCGTATTCTTTCTCCCGGTTCTGCGATGAGTGTAGGGACTGCCAGCTCGTTTCCTAATAAATTTGATCCTAACTACTTTGATAATGCCGGCGCTTACGGATTTAGCTTGATCCAGTTTCTGTGGTCCGGATCAACTGCTTATTATAAAACAAACGGACTCTATTTCGGGATTCCGCCTTCTGCTTTGTACCCGCAACCAGGCACTTGC
>JAGOLG010000012.1 GCA_017994195.1 Rhabdochlamydiaceae bacterium | reverse complement strand
TTTTCCTACGAAGAAGCCAAGGAAGTACTCGACGGACAGAAAGAAAGCCCGCATAAAGAGCTTTTAGAGCGCATGGTAAAATTGTGCCTGCTCCTCAAAGAAAAAAGCTATGAGCGGGGCAGCATTGACTTCTCCATCTCTGAGCTCGTTATTGTCGTCGACGAAAAAGGACATCCCCAGAAAACACGCCGGGTCGAATATGACATCACCCATCAGCTTGTCGAAGAATTCATGCTTAAAGCCAATGAAATGGTTGCCCGCCATCTTGCTGGCAAAGGCAAGCATGCCGTCTTCCGCATCCACGAAGAGCCGTCGCCATCTGATAAAGATGAATTTTACGGTATGGCAAGGGCCATGGGTTTTGCTGTTCCCAAAGATCCCACAAAACAAGACATTCAAGAACTCTTCGATAAAGCCAAAAAAACTCCTTATGCCCAGCAGCTGGCAGTTGGATTCATTCGAAGTATGAAGCTGGCCTACTATTCGACAGAAAACGTCGGACACTACGGCCTGTCGCTGGACTATTACTGCCACTTCACAAGCCCCATCCGAAGATATACCGACCTCATTATCCAGCGCCTTCTCTTCGATGAAGAAGGAGAGCTTACCGATATCGAAGAGATTGCAAAACACTGCTCAGAAAGAGAACGGATCTCTTTCAAAGCCGAGTCCAGCGTCAAAGTCCTGAAAAAATTCCGACTGCTTCACAAATGGCTCGAAGAAGACCCCCATGCCGTCTATGAAGCAACTGTAACGCGCGTAAAACCGTTCGGCCTCTACTTTGAGATAAGCCACCTCATGCTCGAAGGCTTCCTCCATATTTCAGACCTTGAAAACGATTATTTCGTCTTCAACCCGACCCAAGACTCCCTCTTTGGAAGAGCCACAGGCCAGATTCATAAAGTTGGAGAAGTTCTCAAAGTCCGTCCCACCAACCTTGATCTCGTGCTCTTAGAAGCCAAATGGGAGCTCATCATGGATAAGAAACATCAGCGACGAAAAGGCTCCAAAAAACGTTAGATGTATAGTAAAATGGATATTTACTAAACATCTACAAAAAAATGTATAGCAAAAACAAACCTGTTTCAAAAACATAAGTCCCTAGTTTTTAATATTTTAAAAAAAAATCTTATCACAATGTATACAAAAATGGTTTTTTAGTATACATTCAAGCTATGTGGAAAAAACTCGGTCATTTAGTTCAGCAGTCTCAGGGCTACAAAGCTTTTATCCCTCTTTCTTTTCCTATTCCTGAACCGCTAGACCTATCTCCCACAGTTGAAAGCCTTCATATCGAGGCGATGCGACTTATTGGAAAACTTGATGGGATTAGCCAGCTGCTTCCTGATAAAGATTTCTTTTTGATGATGTATGTCAGAAAAGAAGCAGCTTCTTCCAGCCAAATTGAAGGCACTCGAGCTACAATGATTGACGCAATTGAATCAGAGCTTGCAACTCAAAGCCTGGGTCCTGATGACGTGGAAGACATTACAGGATATATTCGAGCTTTAAATTATGGCTTAGAGCGCTGTAAAACATTGCCGTTTTCATTACGGTTGATTCGTGAGCTTCATGAAGAGCTCATGACAAAAGCTCGATCAACTCATCACGCCTTTCCAGGCAGCTTTAGAACCTCTCAAAATTGGATTGGTGGTAAGTCTCCTTCAGATGCGAGCTTTGTACCTCCGCCACCTCTTGAACTACCAAGAGTGTTGGGAGATTTAGAAAATTTTATTCACTCCAAGGACAATAGATTTCCTCCCTTAATTAAAGCTGCAATTCTTCATGCTCAATTTGAAACCATCCACCCATTTACTGATGGGAATGGGAGAACAGGCCGTTTGCTTATTACCTTGCTTTTATGGCATGAAAAAACACTTGAACTTCCTTTACTTTATCTCTCTGATTTTTTTAAAAAAAATCAAAATGCCTATTATCAATATCTTCAGGAATATCATGATGAACAAGCAGATATTGCTGGATGGATTGACTTTTTCTTGAAGGGAGTCATAGAAACTGCAACTTCTGCGATTGATATTGCTTCCAATATTAATAGAATCCGCGAGCAGGATATGATGAAGGTTCATAAATTAGGAAAGTCTTCTGCTGCCATGAGCATTGAAATCCTTCGTAATTTATACCGCCAGCCCATTGTAGATGTTGCAAAAATTCAAGAATGGACTGGTGTTAAGACAAGAGCTGGGGCTCAACTGATTATCAATCGATTTGTAAAATTGGATATCCTCATACAAAGAAATCCAGAAAAAAATTATGGAAGAACTTATGAATATCGATCTTATCTAGAGTTATTTAGATGAAACTCTCCTCTGATTTCTATTTACAGGATGATGTCGTAGCCATCGCCAAAGAGCTCATCGGTAAAGCTCTATTTTCTTGCATAGATGATAACATCACCGTAGGAGTGATTGTTGAAACAGAAGCGTATAACGGAGTGCATGACCGCGCCTGCCATGCTTTTGGCGGCAGGAGGACTCCACGCACGGAAGTGATGTATCATCCCGGCGGTGTCTCATATGTCTATCTGTGCTATGGGATGCATCATTTGCTTAATGTCGTCACAGGCTCCAAAGATGTTCCACAGGCCGTGCTGATCCGCGCCATCAAGCCTTTGCATGGAATCGACATCATGCGAAAGAGAAGAAAGGATCGAGAGCCGCTCTCCGCAGGCCCTGGAACCGTATCCCAAGCCTTAGGGATATCCACATGCCACAATGGCCTTTCGCTGCAAGAAAACATGATTTGGATCGAAGACCACGGCATCTCATTTAATAAGATATTAGCCAGTCCCCGTATCGGCGTTGATTACGCTGGAGCCGATGCGCTCCTCCCCTACCGCTTTTCTTTGGGTGATGACAATTGCTGAGGCAAGCCCTGTAATGACAACGGGCAGCGCAGCCATCCACACGGCTCCTGTTTCGGCAACTAGCCAAGCGGCTAGAAAGGGCACAGGAGCGCCTAAGACTTTAGAGCCTAGCATCGAAGCAAAGCTTCCAACTAAAAAACGGTGGTTTTTAGGAAGAAGCTCTATTTTCCAGGCATGATACGGAGCTGCAAGCGCAACTCCAAGAGTCACAAGAACAAGACGAACCCCTGCGACCTGCCACCAAGTAGCCCCTTCAATCAAGCAAAATAGAGGCATGATACAGATCGCTGCTGTAAGAGACGCAGCTCGCATCAAACGCTCTTTTTCAATCCACCTGCAGAGATACCCAAAACCGAGGAGAAGAAGGAAATCAATCCAGAGTAGGTGTGTATTAAACGCCATCATATCTTTTTTTGTAAGATTTGAAATTTGCGGGAGAAAGCCATTTAAGAAAACGGTTACGATAAAGTAGTTGGCATATGAAAATCCCGAAACAATCGCGATCTTGGTAATGAGAGCTCTTTCTTGCCATAAAACCTTCCACGATCCTTTTGAAGACTTAAACTCAGGCGACTCATGCGTATGTTTTCTTAAGATAGCAGCTAAGACGCCTCCCAGCGCCGCCGCCCAAAAGAGAAACCTCCAGGAAGATTCCCCAAAAAGAGAAGCTAGCAGGGAGGCTAAAAAGATCCCAATAATCCCTGATGCGTCATAGAATGCGCTCATCCAATTTCTTTTATTTTCAGGTGTATTTTCGAGTAAAAAAAGAGCTGCTCCTTTTTCTTCTCCTGCAGCAAAAAAACCTTGGGCCAGACGGCAAACGGCTAGAAATTTCCACGCTCCTGCATTTAATGGAAGGCATCCGATCATGAAAGTTGAGAGCGCCATACCTAGCATACAGCTGATTAGGACAGGTTTTCTTCCACTCCGATCTCCAAGCCATCCCCAAAAGAGTGCGCCTAGCGGCTTCATCAAATAAGAGAGCGGCAAGAATGCAAAAGTAAGTAAAAGGGCATCGGTTCCAGATTTATCTGGAAAAAGGATGGGAGCTAAAAAGGGCGTCAGCCATCCAAAGAGAGAAGTTTCATAATGATTAAAAACATTTCCTATCAAGGCAGATAGTCGCGTTTTAAACATGCGTAAAATAATACCACATTTGTTATAAAAGGTGCATGCTGCAGTCGCTTAAAAAAAATCTCATTACCGGTCTTGTCATTTTGCTGCCGATCGCAGTGACTTTTGCTCTGCTAGGATTTTTAATCGATTTATTTACTGCCCCCTTTGTTAACTTGGTTTCTTCTTTTTTAATGAAATATCAGATCAGACCTACTGGATTTCTGTTCTTATCGTCTGAACAGGTCGTTCGCTATATCAGTAAGCTCCTCGTGCTTGTTCTCCTCTTCATTATCACGGTTATCTTAGGAGTCCTCACGCGTTGGTTCGTCGTCCACTCGCTGGTGAACCTCACAGACAAGATTTTGAAAAAGATTCCTGTCATTAACACGATTTACAAAGCTTCGCAAGAAATCACAAAAACCTTTTTCAAAACAGACAAAACCACTTTTAAACAAGTCGTCATGGTTCCTTTCCCTCATAAAGAGATGTATGCGCTAGGACTTGTTTCTCGAGAAGCTCCAGAGCGCTGCAGCGAACTTACAGGTGAAAAACTGATTTCTGTTTTAGTTCCCACAACTCCGAATCCCACATCGGGTTTTCTTCTCTTGGTGCAACAAACAGAACTCATTTATCTAGATATGAAGCCTGAAGATGCCATCAAGTATGTACTTTCAGTTGGAGTTTTAACTCCTCAGATTGGAGGCGTAAGGTGAAAAAATCATTCTCAACAGGTCTTATCATTTTACTTCCTGTCGCGCTCTCTATTTGGGTGCTCTCGTATCTTTTTGATCTGTTCACGAATCCTCTTTATCATCTCTTAGAGCACTTTCTTCTCTGGTATGAAAAAAGCCAGGGGATCGTCGTCGTAAAACATGAAACCCTTGTAAGGTTCATGAGCCGCATAGCTGCGCTGATTCTCACGTTTTTCTTTATCGTAGTGTTGGGCTATTTGGGGCGCAAATTCTTTTTCCATTCGCTGATGAAAGCAACCAATAAACTCATTTTCAAAATACCGATCGTTGGGACTTTATATCGATTAACAAAAGACATTACAAAAGCAATGCTGTCATCCGATCAAAAAACATTCAAAGAATCTGTGATGATTCCATTCCCTTATAAAGAGACTTATACAGTGGGATTCATTACGGGCGATGTTCCTGCAGAGCTTAAAGAAATCATTCCCTCCATTGATGTCACAGTCTTTGTTCCGACAGCCCCTCATCCTATTTCCGGTTACGTTCTGTTTTCTCCCCGCTCTCTTTTAAAACCAATGAACGTCTCGGTCGAAGATACTTTCAGGTTTTTAGTCTCCTGCGGCGTCATCCACCCTCCCGAGAAATTATGAAAGTCGTATTTTTTCCCGTTAGAACTACAACTGCTAAACTTGCAAAACTCACTGATATTGCTGCATCTCATTTTCAGAAAAACCAGCCGGTTCTTTTTTTTGTGCAAGATGATGCTTCCTGGGAATTTTTAGATAAGCTTTTTTGGCAATCGCCGGTTGAAAGCTTTCTTCCGCATCCATCAAAACTGATCCAAATTCGGCATACGTTTGATCCAGCTTATGCGACTGTATTCAACCTCACCTCAACCCCTCTCCTGCAAGATACCATCAAAACACTCTATGAGCTTGAAGATCACACAACGCCTGAAAAGCTCAAAGCCTCTCAAGAGCGGTATGACACCTATCGCAATCAAGAGTTTCAAATCGTTATTGAAGTCTAATAGCTGCACTTTTATAGTTTTCCTTTTCAAAGGATAATTATGTCAGCATCGGTCGGATTAGATTCAGCAGATAAAGCCTCTTTCATTGATGAAACAATTTCAGGTGAAAAGCAAAAGCCAGAACATTTAGGAATTCAATTTTTAGATTACATCCTCCCTCGCAGCGAGGTCACAGGCCATCGAGAATTACATTTGATTCCTTTAACCGTTGAAAAATTTGTAGGCAAAGCTCTTTACCCTCTGTACAAACTGCAATCAGGAGGTTCTGTCCCTGCAAAATATAAACACTATGAAGAAGCGGTCCAAAGAATCGGAAAAGCTCTTGCCTCAGAATCTCCTCGCAAAGGACTTGAGTTTGAGTTTGCAGTTGTCAATGACTGGTCTCACAATGCCTGGTGTCTGCCTGGCGGAAAAATCGCCATGAATCTTGGCATGTTAAATGCGATGGAAAACGACACACGCGATTATGGAGGCTCTCTTCCTACTTTTGAAGAAAAAGTCGCGGCCGTTCTAAGTCACGAAATTACCCATGCGACAGCTCGCCACTTTGGGCGCACCATGGAATTTAAGATCTTTATGGGAGCTTGTATAAAAGGAGCTCAATTTGGCATCTCTTCTTTTGTAAAAAACCATTACGATAAAAAAATCGAGGCTATTAAATCCAGCTCTTCTACGATAATGCAGGTAACGGGGCTGTCCGACACTGATAAAAAAATTAAAGAGATCGAAAAACAAAAAACAGCCAGTTTGAAATCTATCCAAATGTTATTTAATTACTTAGTACGAAATGTTGCTTCGGGCATTGGAAAGTGTAAAAGCCGGACTCATGAGCTAGAAGCAGATAAATACGGGATGATTCTTCTTCATCAAGCTGGGAAAAAGAATCTTGCCGGTTTTAATGCTGAGTCTGCTAGATCTGCTATCTGGCTGCAAAGCTTCTTTATTCAACACAGCCCCCCTTCCTCACCTGGATTCTTCGATTGGCTGACAAGTCTGATCTCAACCCACCCTTCAAGTCATGAGCGACTTGCAGCAAATAAAAAAACGTGGGAAAAGCTTCAAGGCTGAGGCCAAGGGACATCTTGGCAAAAACCGAAACTGCATTCAGAGAATGTGGTGATCACATTCATGAGGGTGAGGAGAACAACCACTACGAACGTAAATTTTTCAAAAGAACTCATAGGGCGCGATAGCTTATCTTCCGGAGAATAGAAAAACAGAAACCCTATAATCGCGATAAGGCAGCATAAAAAAACGATAAAAGCCCAGGTGTAAAGACTGATCCCTAAAACAGGAACTCCAAAAACAGGGAACCCGGGGCAGATGTGAAGTAGCATTTGTCTGGCTGACACGACCCCGCCAAAAAAAGCGCTGAAAAGCGCCAGCCCATAATGCTGCACACGAATTCCAAAGCGCAGATTCATCAGAACACCGACTGCTACCCCAATCATTCCCAGCCTTTGCAGCATGCATAAAGGACAAGGCTGTTCGTGCCTAGAAAATTGTTGATAATAGGCAGAGGCAAGAACCACCATCAAGACAAGAGCCATTGTTGCGTTAAGTGTTCTAACAACTGAAATTCGACTCATAGCCGCACCTGCAGTGTATCTGTTGCATGGTGGATTAACATCCCAAAACAAAGAAAAACTGTGATCAAAGCCAGTACCATTGCATAGGGCCTTTTCTTGAGGAAAATTAATACTTCCGTGACCAAAAAGAGAAAAAATAATCCAGCCATCATAACAAGTCCTTTCTTCTCTATTTGATAAATATTTTTTTATTCGTCAATAAATATCTTGTTTAAAAACATCTTGAATCATTCCTTCATTTCCATTAAAATCACAGCCTTTACGATTTGGAGATTTCATATGGTACGCATCAGTAAACAAGCCGAGCGGCGCGCAAAGTGCCCTCACCGTCCTCGTCCTCCGGCAGTGAAAACAGGACCTAAAAAAGACGCTCTTCCACAAGGTTACAAGCCAATAGCTACTGCCATTGAAGATGCGACACTCTCACAAAAACTCTTCATCCCCAAAAAGATAGGATAGTATGACACGTCATCGAAGCTATGGAAGAGCCAGTAAATCTGCTAAAAAAAGAAATGTTTTAAAACGTTTTGAAAGAGTTGATGTTCTACGTAAACTCGGTAAATGGAAAGACGGCGAAAACAAAAAAGTGACAGGGCTTCCCAAAACCCCTTCCCTCTAATCACGGTCTATAACCGTCAAAGAGCGCTCCCTATTCAGACAGCCTCCGTAAGGAGGCTAGTCCATTTTATCCTCATTCAAAAAAAAATCGACTGTCAAATGATTTCTGTTACTTTTGTTGGTATTCGAAAAGTCAGTCAAATCCATGCCGATTTTTTTAATGATCCTTCCCCTACCGATTGCATGACTTTTCCCATTGATAAGCACTTTTTAGGAGAGTGCGTCATCTGCCCAAAAGTTGCACTTGAGCGCAGTCCTCTAAAGCCCTATGAAGAGACGTCTCATTATCTGATTCATTGCCTCTTGCATCTAATCGGCTATGACGATATCGATAAGAAGAAACAGGCCGTGATGCGCAAAGAAGAGCTTCGCCTTTTGGCCTTAGCAAGGAAATCGGGATGTCTTTTGCAAGCATAATTCTTGCCTTTTTCTTTTTAGTCGGCGGAGCAATCTTAGCCGGTACAAATACAGCTCTTCATCAAATGGGAAGGCTTCGAGCAAAAGAAGAATTTAAAAAACTTCCCAAACTTTTTTTCTTTCAACACCTCTTAAAACCCTTATTTGGCAAGCGAAAGTGGGAAGGGCTTTTTCTCACTCTTAGCTTCGGAAAACATGTCCTCCATCTTTGTTATGGAGTCGTCACCTTATTTTTACTGCTGACGCAGCCTCCCTTTAACGCAGCCCTCAAAGTCTTAGAAACCCATGGATATGCTCTTGATTCGCTTTGGGTGCTAGCGATCGGCGCTATTATTATTGTTCTCTCTCTCATTGCTGATTTAATCCTGAAATTTTTCGGAGCAGCAGCACCGATTGCCGCTTTCAAACTCCTATCCCCTTTCTCATCGTTTTTTCTCACCATTTTCGCGCCTCTGACTTCTCTTATTTTTCACATGCTCTCTTCGTTCTTTCCAGGAAGAGCGCAATCAATAGTGCCTCAAGATTCAATCCGTGATAAAATCTTAGAAGTTCTCTATGAATCAGAACTCTCTACACGTCTTGATCCGCAAGAGCGCAAATTAATCTTATCTGTGGCAAATTTTAAAGAAAGAAATGTCCGTGAAGTCATGGTCCCTCGAATTGATGTGATTGCTCTTCCGGAAGAAAGCACCCTTCAAGAAGCGGCTGAGCTCTTCCTCAAAGAACGGTACAGCAGACTCCCCGTCTACCATGACAATATCGATCATATTGTCGGCGTTCTTCTCTACAAAGATGTTCTTTCAGCTAGTGCAAGCCGCCCGGCATTAGACACGATCAAAAGCCTGATTAAACCCGTTCTCTACACACCTGAAACAAAAAAGATATCGATCCTTCTGCAGGAGTTTAGAGCCAAGCAAATCCATCTAGCCATTGTCGTGGACGAATATGGAGGCACAGAAGGGATTATAACAATTGAAGATATTTTAGAAGAACTCGTCGGAGAAATAGCCGACGAAGACGATACCGATCAAGAAGTCCTTTTTTCCATCCTGCCATCCGGCGGGTGGATCGTCGATGCACGCATGACTATTTTGGATATTGAAAAAGAGCTTTCGATTCGCATACCTGCCAGCCCTGAATATGATACTTTAGGGGGCTATATCTATCATCGCGCAGGCGCCATCCCCTCGCGAGGCTGGCGGCTGCACCATGACGATTTCGATCTTGAAATCTTAAGCTCTGATGAACGCTCGATCGAAAAAGTGAAGATTATTCCTCACTCAATCGATGCTGTTTGAACCTTTCGATAAACCGTATCAATTTTACATGATACCGATTGATCTTCTTTAGGATACCCGATCGTTACCGATCTTTCCATGCGATAGAGAGCTATCGTATCACCTTCTGTTGAAGTAATGGCGACAAGATCTCCTTTAATTGTAAAACTGAGCTCGGAATCTTTTTCACTTCCCATCTCAATAGTACCTTTTTCTACAGGCACAACATGGATTTTTCCTAGGAGTGTTAAAAACTCCTCTGCATGTTCAGACTCTGTTGGAAGACAGGACGAATCATTTCCCAGTTGATGAAGGGCTGCTGCAACTTTTAAAGCTTCAGGATTTCTCTTCTCCAGCTGCTCCCTTAGATGCATCACGGGACTTTTATTCCCTCTGCCAAGGTACTTATCGATAATCTTTTCAGCCATATCTGCTTGATAGGCTGGAGATGCATTGTAAAGAGTAGGCACAATGTTGCTACGTCTTAAGTAAGGATTTTGAGATGAATATTGACTGAAAGGAATAAGCGCGCCCTCTTCACGACGACCGCTATTTTTCAGTTGATCATAGGAATAAATGGTTTTACTACTTACTTTAGGTGCAAAAACCTTATCGGCGATTTGGTTAATCTGCTTGATCTCTTCTTGAGTCTCTTCGGCTTGTGTTTTAACAACAACCCATTCTTCGACATTGATGTTAAGGTCTGATTGAGATCCTTCCTCAACTGTTTGTGTTGGCCCATAATAATAGTTATAGGGCATTGAAAGCATATCGTATGCATATTCTAAAATAGTATTTAATGACATTTTATTTCTCCTTAATTAATATTAATATTTAAATCGTTCACTTGATATGTTCGGCTTACCTGACATTTCACTGTTCCATCCGCATCAGGTTCGAGCACAGAAATCACCCTAGATCCCGCAAAGCTTGCAATAGCGCCTCCATCTTCATCTTCAATATCGATGGTGTCGGAAATCGTGATTTGAATAGTTCCCTCTTTAGCCATGAGGTTAGCGAACACAATATGTCCCTTTTGCAGAGGGTCAAAATTCACACGGCCAATTAGGTCTGCCAAAGTCATATTGATGTCTGAATTGTTTGGAAGAGGGGCCAGGCCGTCTCCTATTTGCTTTAAAACGGCTGCCACTTGAAGGGCTCGGTTTCTATATTTATGGCCTTCTTGTAACTGAGTTTGGAGCGATCTGAGTGGATCCTGTCCTGGCACGCAATTTGAGAAATTTTTGATTACTGCACTTGCAAGTCTAAAATGATAGGTTGCTTCACGCTCTCCTTGAGCAATGTTAGACGTGTACGTATGGGGAGAGTCAGCGCTAAAATTCGTAAAGGGTTTAAGTTTACCCGCCTGGTTGATTTGACCGCAGGAAGCAAGCTCAGCTTGGGAATATTCAATTTCTTCAACAATGTTATTCTGAAAAAGCTCTTGGGTACGACGTTTGAGTAGCTCTTGTTGGCTTTGACTGAGTTTAGAAGGCTCTCGATCTGATACCATCACAAAGTCCTCATCCTTAAGCTCTTGCGGCTTATTCGATGCAAATAGACTTTGAAATAATTCTGTAATCTTCATTATTAATTCCTTATTATCGTTATTATTTTAAATAATTAGATTAATTATAATTTAAACTATAAATAATAACAATTATTTTATATATAATATTAACAATTCATCTCATTGATTATGAGATGTTTAGAACTAATGCTTTGAAGTTACATAGATCCATCGAGCTAGATTATCCAAAAGAATGCTTGTTGTCTGAGATTCAGGGCTGACGCCTTTCCCCACAACCTCATATTCAAATCCTCTAGGAAAAGCCCACTGGGCAACTGCTTCAAAATAACAGCAATAAGGTTGATCCGTGATAATTAAAACAGGCCCCTGGGGATTGGTCTGCTGCCATAATAAGAATGTATCATACGTATTAGGCCTTCGATAAGACCCATTTTCTAAGGCAATCATGGGATGATCTAAGTGCTTCCAGACATTTTTGGAATAAAGATCTGAGACCTTCCATAGCGCCATAAAAGCATCCCCTTCGGTCATGCAACCCTCTAACAGCCGATCTATTTTAGGATCCAAGGCCCGCGATCCGGATAGCAAAACAATCTCCCGTACTTGAAGTCCACCCTTCACTAACTGCTCTAGAAAATGAATCCTATTTTTCATCGAGTCAGTTGTAGAGCCGCAGATAGCCCCTGCTTGATAGACCTTTTTTAAAGGACGCTTATCGTTGAGCTTACCTGTTTGGAGATAATAGGTTAAAACAGCTTCTCGATCCTCTCCGCTGAAATGATCATCTGCTTCCCACCGCTCTTTACCGTGAGGCCTTAGCCATGCTCTTTGTGTAACCTCTACAATAGATGGCAAATTTCCATCATGCTTGAGCTGAAAATGCTCTAGAAGTGTTAGAAGTTCGGGAGTGACAATCCCCTCTACCCCATACAGAAAGGAAGCGAAAAGCATAGAGAAAATAAGAAAAAAACGTTGCATGGCTATCCAATAATTCAAAAATATATTATAGCAATAAAAAAGGACAGTTTAAGACAGATATTGATGGCGATTCAACCTTTTTCTTACTCCCGCAAAAAGAAGATCCTTGTGCTGGTTAGCCGCGGCGGTGGCGGCCATAAATCGGCAGGAGACGCATTGCTGCAAATTTTAGGCGGCTCATATGACGTTGAAATCAACTACGTCTTTGAAAAAATCCTTAGGCCCATCGATTTTCTCAATATCTTGACAAAAGGCCATTATACCGGCGAAGATTTATATAATTCCTTGCTCAAAAACCATCAAAAAAAGCTGCTTCAGCTTCTTGTCGATTCAGGAAAAAAAGCGATGAGCGGCCAGCGCGTGAAGCGTTTGTTTGATAAATATCTTTCACAGCTTCCTCAACTTCCCGACCTCATCATCTCTCCTACACCCTGGATCAATCATGGAGCTGCGTGCTCGGCCCATGGGTTTGATATCCCCTTTCTCATCATTCCCACAGATCTAGATGGAT
Organism: Rhabdochlamydiaceae bacterium; assembly: GCA_017994195.1. GTDB lineage: Bacteria > Chlamydiota > Chlamydiia > Chlamydiales > Rhabdochlamydiaceae > PALSA-1444. The sequence continues at coordinate 15,894 of JAGOLG010000012.1, read as the reverse complement.
CGACATTTTTGAATGGCTTTCCAGACGGAGCAACTCCACTTAATTGCAAAATCGCCCTTTCTTATGATGATCCTCTGATCCGAGAAACAACCTTGCAGAACAAACAATTTCTAGAAGAACAGGTGCTTGTAACGGGCTTTCCAGTGAAACCTGCCTGTTCGCATAAATATTCTTCTCAAGAAAAACAGCAAATCCGCTCTTCTTTCAATCTATTTGAATCTCACAAAACCATCACACTCGTGATGGGAGCTGTCGGCGGCAATCTCATCTACAATCACGTGAAATCGATCTTAAATCTAGACCCAAGGCTGCATGGACTCCATCTAGAATTCAATGTCTGTACAGGCAGCAATAAAGCGATGTCGGAAAAAATTTGCCAGCTGCTCCATTCACAGGGAGCGAGGTCGCTCGAGCACAATGCATTTATTCTACCTTCTGGACTTGTTGTCCATGTGCGAGGCTATGTCACTAATTTAATTGAGCTGATGGCCGTTTCAGATCTTATCATTACAAAAACCGGTTCTTGCACTGTAAATGAAGCCATTTATTTGGATAAAAAACTGCTGCTGGACAACACTGAACGGTCCACTGCTAGATATTTGACATGGGAAGAGTTTAACGTTCCTTTTATAGAGAAGTATGGCCTGGGACTGGCATTCAGAGACAGCAGACAGCTTCAAATGCTCATTCCCTCCATTCTTAAATATCCTGATAAAACGAAATCAACGCTAGAGCGGCCTCCTTTTGAGGAAAATCTCCGCGCTCTTATCCGCTCAATGATAGACTAACTAAAGTTTCAACATGGACTGTTTGAGGAAACATATCAAACGGCTGCACTGTTTGAATGCGGTATTTACCGCCTTGAAGGATCGCTAAATCTCTTGCTAGAGTCGCAGGGTCGCATGAGATATAGACGATTTGTTTTGGCTGGAGCTCAATCAGCTTATTTAAGAAAGCCGGCTCGCATCCTTTGCGCGGAGGGTTGATGACAGCAACATCCATTGCTGAAAGCTTTCCGATAAAATCTTCTGCAAAGGCACAGGTAAACTCGGCATTTTCAATCTGATTGAGCTTAGCATTTTCTTGTGCATCCCCTATCGCTTCAGGGACCGATTCAACACCCACCACTTTTTTTGCTTTTTGGGCAAGAAGCAGTGAAAGAGTTCCTACCCCGCAGTACGCATCGAGCACTGTCTCCACCCCTTTCAGATTGCATGCCTCTAGAGCTTTCTTATAGAGGTTTTCAGCCTGAGGAGGATTCACTTGGAAGAAAGAGGCCGGAGAGACTTTAAAAGTAAGACCGCAGATCGTATCAAAGATGCAGCCCTCCCCTACTAAGGTTTGATAAATTTTTCCTAAAATAACATTTCCAGGAGACTCATTGATGTTTTGGACAACACCTCGGATCTGCCCCATCGAATCTTTAATTTCTTGAGCAAGCTTTAAAACCTCTGCACCCTTATCTGTGACCAAAATGACCAAAACCTGATCCGTGTTAACAGCTGTTTTAATCAAAACATGCCAAAGATTTGGAGCCGGCGATCTTTGCAATATCGCCTTAATGCAAGAAAATGCCTGCTCCCCCAAAGGACAGTGGATATAACATTTTTCAATTTCAACGAGATCATGCGAGTTAAATGCATAAAGCCCTAGGTGAAAATCTTGATACGGGAGCTGAATTTTATTCCGATAGGAAAATGGAGAGGGAGACGGAATACACGGTTGTACATCTACCTTTATTTTGCCGATTCTCTCTAAAGCATCGATTACCCGCTGTCTTTTTGTTTCAAGCTGCTGGCTATAATCCAGGTGCATGATCTGACATCCGCCGCATCTTCCAAAGACAGGACAAGGAGGTTTAACTCGGTGTGGAGAGGTTTCTAAGTATTCAAGAACTCGGGCCCGGCCGTAATTTTTGCGGACATCGAAAAGGGAAGCTCTGACACGCTCTTTAGGCAGCGCACCTTCAACAAAGATCGTAAACCCTTCATGCGAGGCAACCCCCTCTCCATGGATCCCCATTCGCACGATTGTTAAAGTAAGAATTTCTTGGAGCTGTGGTTTCATAAGTGCCTCTAGAATAACCTAAAAAATTTAAAAAAGCTGTTTAAGAAAAAATTTCAAAAGCCTAAAATATTTTAATGAAAAATAAAATTTTACTTCTTGGATTCATCGCATGTTTGTTTTCACTCAAAGCTGAAGAAGTCGAAGTCGCCACTCCTCCTAGATCCTTTGTTCGGGAATTTCTCATGCCCATTGGAATGCCAGTAGTGGTTTTCTGGCACCAGATGAAGGACAATCTTTTTCTCAATTATGCTAGGCAAGACGCTGAAGGACTGGAAGCTTTAGGCGATTGGATCTTGACCCCTTATAGGTATCTTTTAGGAGGCTCTGATGTGATTGCCAGCTCCTCACATCCCTCGATAGTTCCCTCCTGCAAGTACCACAAGCAAGACGGCCTTAAAATGACACTGTCAGTACTTACACTCCCATTCTCTACCGCCCTCGGTTCTGTAGTTAAAGGTACATCCCTCTTATTTGATAAGCCAAAAGCCGCCTATTACGACCTTAAAAAGTGGCGAGAGTCATTTCAGTTTACTTCCCAAAACCCCCATTACTTACAACAAGGAATCAAGGCCCTCTTTTGTCATGAAGAAGCAATGTCATTAAATTATGCCCGCCCTTCTGAGCTTTCAAAGACCCACCAAATAGAAATTGAAGTCTTTAAAGAAATTTGCGAGCTCCTCAAAAAACATGACATTGTATTCTGGCTTGACTGCGGTTCTGCACTTGGCGCCTATCGGTATCAAGGAATGATCCCATGGGATGACGACATCGATATCTCTATCGTTTCCAACGATCATCACAATGTTCGAAAACTATTGGAGTCTCTTGATCCAGAAAAATATCAAGTCCAGGACTGGTCCAGCCACCTCTATCCCTGCACCTTCATCAAATTCTACATCAAAAAAACCAAAACGCTAATCGATATCTACCATTATAACCTCGATGCAGAAAGCCAAACTGCAACCTATTTCTACACCTATCAAGACACCCCGCTGCCCAAGAAATGGAAGCGATTCGAAGAAGTCATGACCAAGCCCATCCCCTACTCGGTACTATTCCCCCTCAAACATGCAAAGTTTGATGGAATCGACGTCTGGGTCCCTCATAACTTAGAAGAATTTTTACATCAAAAATATGGTGAAAACCTCTCCCCCGTCATGATCTGGGACGAAGCCTCCCAAACATACTTAAAAGTTATGAACCACCCCTACTGGCACTTATTTGACTAAAGAGAAAAGAGCGCTTTTTACCTGAGCAGGAGATTGGCAGTGAATCGTTTTGATTTTAAGCCTTTCTGCCGCGACGATATTATCAATCCTGTCATCGATAAAGACCGACTCTTCAGGATAGAGTTTATATTGTTCTAGAAGGGCCTCATAGATCTGTGGCTGCGGCTTAATCGCCTTCACCTGATAAGAAAAAATCTTCCCATCGGCATGGGCAAAAAAATCATGCAAAGCATCGAGCTCTTGATGCATTTCTTCTGGCATGTTTGAAAGAATGTAGACTTTATAACCTTGCCGACGAAGCGTGTGGAAAAGATCGATCATCTCGGCAATAGGCTCCAAGTGCCCTGCGATTTTCTTGATGCAGTGGCTGAAAACTTCTTTTTCGATTTGTGGTGGCAGCTTGTGAACGAGTTCTTCTCTGGAAAGAAGTCCGCCATCATGCATCGCCCAGAGCAGCGACTGGAACACATCATTAAAATGGGTAGGAAGATCGAGCTGCTTTAAAAATTTAGGCGGATTCCATTCAAGAAGTACGCCGCCTACATCGAAAATAATATTTTTTATCATGCATAAAAGCATACCTCTCTTGCAGTTCAAAATCAACTAACTAAACATTTTAATTGTCTTCATCTGAGCTTAGGTGTTATTCAATCAAGTTGAAGGAGAAACCTCATGAATAAACCCTCTCTTGAATTACTCTCGCCCCATAACTGCGTATTGGCATTAATTGATCACGAACCGCAAATGTTTTTTGGAGTCCAATCAACCGATAGGCAAACCATTATCAATAATGTGGTGGGCCTGGCTAAAGCTGCCAAAATTTTTAAAGTGCCTACGGTTTTGACAACTGTTGCAGCAAAGACCTTCAGCGGTCCTATGATTCCTCAGCTGCAAGCTGTCTTTCCCGATCAAAAACCGATCGATCGCACTTCCATGAATTCGTGGGAAGATAAAAACTTTGTTGCAGCCATTGAAAAAACCAAACGAAAAAAAATCGTTATGGCAGCTCTTTGGACAGAAGTTTGTTTGGCATTTCCTGCTATTTCAGCTTTGCAAGCCGGCTATGAGGTTTATGCCGTCATCGACGCCTCTGGCGCCTCCAGCACCGAAGCCCATGAAATGGCTATCAAACGGATGACGCAAGCGGGCATCATTCCAGTGACCTGGCTGCAGGTGCTCTGCGAGCTGCAGCGCGATTGGGCACGCCAAGAAACGTACGGAGCTGTCATGGAGCTCCTCAAAGAACATGCCGGCGCTTATGGCAACGGTGTTTTTTATGTCGAGACGATGATGGGCCACAAAGGTTAGAAAGAAAGCGTCAATCCGGGATCGATTGCTAAAAGCTGCTCCCGGAACATCTCTTTAATGGCTTTGAGCTTATCTAAAGTGTCTGCTTCAAACCTAAGGACTAATGAAGGTGTTGTGTTGGAAGGGCGCACCAGCCCAAAGCCATAGTCAAAATCGACGCGCACTCCATCGAGTGTGTTCATTTTTCCGCCTTTAAAAACCGCGTGCTTTTTAAACTGATCCATAAACGGAAACTTTTTCTCATCCGCCATCTCTATTTTTAACTCAGGGGTACTGACACTTGATGGAATAGAGGAGAAAAGATCTTCTGCGCTTTGACTATTTTCAGATAAGATCTCAAGAAAGCGTGCAGCAGCGTAAAGAGCATCATCAAATCCAAAGAAACGATCTTTAAAATAAAAATGTCCGCTCAGCTCTCCTGCAAGTTTTGCGCCTGTCTCTTCCATTTTGAGGGTGATGAGTGAATGACCCGTTTTCCACATGAGGGGAGCTCCCTTGTGGTCTTTGATCCACTTCTCAAGATGACGCGTGCATTTGACATCATAAATAATCACAGCGCCCGGGTCATCTTTTAACACCTGCATAGCAAATAACATGAGCAAACGGTCAGACTCAATAATAGTACCCTTATTTGTCACTAGCCCTAGCCGGTCTCCATCGCTATCAAAGGCCACCCCCGCATCAGCGCCGCTTTCTTGAACCTTTTTGATGAGATCTTCTAGATTTTTAGGGAGCGCCGGATCAGGAAAGTGATTGGGGAAATGGCCATCGACTTCAGAAAATAGTTCAATAACTTCTGCGCCGAGCTTCCGTGCAAGGTGCGGAAAAACTGTGCCGGCAATCCCATTGCCAGCGTCCGCGACAATACGCATCTTTCGTTTCAATTTGATGTCGCTTATAAGCTTTGATTCGTAAGCCGGGATGATATCAGCCGCTTGCCTTTTCCCCTTCCCTTGCTTAAATGACTTGGACTCTATTTTCTTAAAAATCGATTGGATCTGCTCTTCAGAGAGCATTTCGCCGTTTAAAACAATCTTAAGTCCGTTATCGTCTGCAGGATTGTGGCTTCCTGTAATCATGACTCCAGACGAGACACCTAAGGCCTGTGTCGCAAAATAAAGCAGCGGAGAAGGTACAGCGCCGATATCGATGAGATCACAGCCGGTTTCAATTAAGCCTTGCATCAGAGCTTCTGCAAGAACAGGACTTGATAACCTTCCATCCCTGGCAATAATCAGTTTTGTCACTTTATTTTCTTGGGCAAGGCTCCCCAACCCTAAGCCTATTGCATGGACAACGTCTGGAGTGAGTTCTTTATTGACATTGCCTCGGATGTCATTGGCACGGAAGATCGTTTGCGGGACTTTAAGCTCTGCCATAATCGTCTTCATACCTTTTGATGTCTGTCTCTAAGGTCTTTCCGAAGGCAACCTCTAAGATGACGGCCTTTTCCACCCCTATGATGCGATGCTTTTTTTTCTTAGGCACAATGAAGACATCTCCCGCCTTGCCAGGGTGTTTTTTGTTTCCGATCTGTGCAATGATCCTGCCGCTTAAAATATACCACACTTCCTCACGGTACTCATGACTTTGAAGGCTGAGACGCGCTTTGGAATGAACAAACAGCTTTTTGACCCAGTACGCTTTCGTTTTCTTTAAAATGGCATAGCCGCCCCAAGGGCGCTTGATCATCTTCACATTCCCAACCTTTTTAAGATGTCTTTGAGCTCCATTTTAGCAACACCGACCACTCGGTCTCCGCCTCCGTAATAAAGATAGACGATGTCGTTTAAGAGAACAGCGCCGCAAGGGAATACGACATTGGAAACTTGCCCGATTTTTTCGTAGTCAAGCTCCGGCTCAAGTAAACTAGCATCGGTTTTTGCAATGACCTTTGTTGGGTCATTGAGTGCAAGAAGACCTGCTTCCACTTTATAAATATCGCCGGGAACAGAAACCCGATGGTAAAACATCAGCCAGCCATGGGGTGTTTCTAAGGGAGGCGCTGCAATGCCGAACTTCCGATTATCCCAATAATCTTTCCTAGGTTTGATCAAACAGCCCGTATTAATCAGCCATTTATTTTCATGAAAATCCAAATCATCTTCAAAGTTGATGCAAATGCAATTATCCGCACGATGGAAGACGACAAATTTACCATTGATTTTCTTAGGGAAAAGACAGGCGTCTTTATCATCAACTCCAGGCGGTGTAATTACTTTAGGATCGGACCACTTCCATTTCTTATTTAAAAAATCATCCACTTTGATTGTCGTATAAGCCACACGAGGGGTATAACCATCGTAGGCCGTATAAAACATATAGAATAAATCCCCTATCTTCGTGATCCGCGGATCTTCACAGCCGGAATTGCCCGGGTGCGATTTGCTTTCAAAATTAGCTCTTGGAACATAAATGGGAACCCTTAGTCGCTCATCGATGTGCAACCCATCACGGCTGGAAGCATAGCCGAAAACCGAGGTGTTATCTCTGGACATCGCCCGATAGACGATATGAAATTTGCCGCCTTCATAGACTGCTGCCGGGTTAAAAACCGCCTTAGCCTCCCAGTTAAATTCAGGCCGTGGAGAAAGGATGGGATTTCTTTCATACCTCTTAAACCCCTGAGTAATATGTTCACTTTCGATACAGGTGCCGTCTTCCTCGCATGTCAATTCCACTAAAAGTTCCTCTAAGTTACCGATTGCCACGCACGATGTCGTGTCAGCAGCTCCATAGTAGATATAAACTTTTCCATCCTCCATGATTGCCCCTGAGGGAAAAATGATATTAGGAACATCTCCATAGAGTTCATACTCTTTTTCTGGAACCATCAGCGGCTCGTTTATACGGCCGATCACTTTTGAGGGATCCTTTAAGTCCAATAATACAGCTTCGATCCCAAAAACCTTTTCTGAAGAGAAGTAGTTTTGAATATACGAATAGATCAGCAGCCATCCTTTAGAAGTTTTAATCGGAGGAGCTCCCACTTCCAAGTGATCGTTTTCATTTCTAAGAAGAGGAATGACATGGCTATCTAAGTTTTTATACCACTGGCTCCAATAACTATCCGACCAGATGTCTTCTTCTTTTTCAAAAACCGCAACTGCAATTTTTGCCGGTGGATGATCGGTATTTGCCGTTAAAATTCCCACGATCTTTCCATCGATCTTTTCAGGAAAAATAGCCATCGCTTTAGAATTAAAGTTTGTAACAGGATGTTTAGCGTCGATTGTTTTGAAATCTTTCGTGATCGCAACTCCCACTTTAATGCCAGACGCTGAAAACGGATAGTCTGAAAGAGCCGTATAAAAAATGTAATATTTCCCATCTAAAAAAGTGACCCTAGGATCTTCGCAGCCAAACCGCTCCCATTTTTCCACCGGCTCAATAAATTTTCTCTGATTGTTAAAATCGATGCCGTCATCGCTATCGGCAAGGCCGATCGTTGAAACCGACATGTGAACGCCCTGATGGCTTTTAGGCGTTGACTGAGCCCGATAAAGAACGAAAGTTTTTTTATCCAACTTTACAGCGCAGGGATTAAATGAGCCTGCAGCCTCCCACTCTCTATCTTTATTCGGAAGAAGTATAGGATTTTCCTTGAGACGTTCAAGCTCTGTCATTTTAAACCTACGATCTTTTTAAGAAATTTGATGAAACGAGAAAACCACTTTTCTTTGATGATAATGGGTTTTTGCTCCAGATGTACCAGTGGGAGCCTGCCCAATAACCGGTTTAAATCGGTTGTTGCTACGCAAACAACCGTATCTGCCGCTCCATAATAGACAAAAAGCTTATCGTTTATGACTACCGCTCCGCATGAGTAAATCACTCCCGGCTTAAATCCTATATTTTCATAGCGGGCATCGGGCTCAAGCAATGGGAAAGAGGCTCTTTTTACGATTTTTGTCGGATCTTCCGCATCCAAAATCATCGCACCCATTTTATAACGGTTGGGATCCCGCTTATCCATCGCGTGATAAAGAACAAGCCAACCTTCCTCCGTTTTGATCGGAGGCGGGCCGACCCCTCGAACCCAATTATCCCAGTGCGCCTCTCTTCCTTTCGAAGAGTAATGGCTTTTTATGTAGCTATCATCCCCGGTTAAATCATCGAAATAATCCACTAAAATATCAGGAGAAATGCTATGTAAAACAGCAAACTTCCCATCAATCTTTTCCGGAAAAATCACCCAATTTTTATGCATCTCATTTGGAGGAGAAAGAAGCCTGGGCTTTTCCCAGTTCCATCGCTTATGAAGAAAATCCGCCACACTGATCGAAGTTAAAGCAATTCCCGGCGCAGAAGCGCACCACCCATTAAACGATGTGTATGTCATGTAGATCGTATCATCGATCCTTGTCAGCCTCGGATCTTCGCATCCGCTCCAGCTTCCCCCGGAAGCATAGGAATAAGACGATTGTTTCGCGGGACATGCCTTTGGATATACATGGGGCCCTGCACACATATAAATTGGATCATTTAATCTCTCATCAATATGGATGCCGTCTTTACTTGAAGCATACCCAAAAACAGAAAGACCGCTCCCTCCGATGGCTCGATAGACCAGATGGACTTTTCCATCCAAGTAAAGCGCTGCAGCATTAAAAACATACTCGGATTCCCAGGAATGATCCGTTCGCAGTTTTAAAATGGGATTCTCTGCAGCTCTTGACAGCATATTTTTTGGTTTTCACAAATACGCTGTTTTTCTGCAACTAATTTCAAAAAAATCTTACAACTTATTTCATTGAAGTTGGTATGTTTTCATACCAAAACAATTGTGGTATAAATTCATACCAGAAAAATTGAGTGAATTTTGACTTGCGTACAAGAAGATTGTATCCCTTGTACTCTTGAATGAATACAAGGGTACGAATTGGTCTCTACTTCGGAAGAGGTAGGATTCCCCCTTCGGGGCCGGTTCGGGGATAACCCCCTCACTTCTCACCTACCCGTGAGCCAAATTATCTGATTTCATTACCTTTGTTGGTACAAATACCCTAATTTATGTAAGAAACTGTCGTTTTTTGACAGTTTCTTGCATAAAAAGCAAGGTGCGGGTATATTTAAGTTAGAAACAGTCAAAAAAGATAGTTAACAAAATTTTATGAAAGAAATAACTAGAATTTTACTTGATTGGCCAAAGCCTTACATCTTCGGGGCAGATTTATGCCATTTTCTGGATAAATCACCCAACTCCCGCCACTCGATTATTAAAAGAGCTATACAGGAAGGATTGCTGCTTCCTTTGCGCAGGGATCTATACTTAATCAGTAGACAGCATTCGCTTGTCGATGCTTTTGAAGTCTCTTCAATTCTATATGGCCCTTCCTATATCAGCTTTGAATCTGCGCTCAGCTATCACGGATGGATTCCCGAAGCTGTAAGAACAACGACGTGCGCCACTAGTAAAAGAAGTAAAGAATTCGAAACACCAATTGGTTTTTTCTCCTATGACCATATCCCAATTACAGCATTTGCTCTTGGGGTTGAGCAACATCCAAAAAAGAATATCACATTATTTATCGCCAACCCCTGGAAAGCAATTGCAGATATTATCTATTCCAGAAAGCGTGTCTGGCAGTCTCTGAATGATCTGTCCGAGGATCTTCGCATCGATGCTGAACATTTCTCGAATTCCAATAAAACGCTTTTGGCAGATCTCATCGCAAATTATCCTAACAACCGAGTTAAAAAAGCTCTGCGTATTTTGCAAAAAGGACTTCTATTATGACCATTACAATCATCCAAGAGCGGCTAAAGAGTTATTCGTCCCGTTCTAAACAAGAAGAACTGAGTGCCCTAAAGGAAATTTATCAAGAAATCGCGCTTGCTGGCTTGGCAAGAAGCGATTTTTTTAAACAGGCTGCTTTTCAAGGAGGCACTGCCTTGAGAATTGTTCATCAATTGAGAAGATTTTCAGAAGATTTGGACTTCGTACTGCTTAAGCCACAGGAATTCAGATGGAAACCCTATCTAAAGGCGATTGAATTGGAATTCGCATCTTTTGGCATTAATCTACAAGTTAAAGAAAGAAATGAGGCCAAAGGTGTGATTAAAACAGCTTTCTTAAAAGAAGACTCTTTCGCACGTATTTTAGAATTGAGTTATGATAGATTGCCTTCTGATGAACAGAAAATTACAATCAAATTAGAGATTGATACTAATCCTCCGGAAGGCTCTGATTATCAAACTGCCTATTTGACATATCCTTATCCTTTTTCCATTTTGGTACAAGATTTACCAAGTTTATTTGCAACCAAATGTCACGCCCTTCTATGCAGAAAATATGAAAAAGGACGTGATTGGTTTGATTTTCTCTGGTATCTCTCCAGAAAAACCCCTATCAATGCCCTCCTGCTGAAGAATGCGCTTCATCAAGCCGGACCTTATCAAAATCTTGTTCTCACTTATGGAAAAAAATGGTTGCAGGAGGAGTTTGAAAAAAAAATAGTTTCTTTTGACTGGCAAGCTGCAAGGCGTGACGTGGAAGCTTTTCTACTTCCTGAAGATAGAAAGTTTGTGGAAAACTGGAATCAACAATTGTTCCTAAGCCAAATAGATAAAATAAAACCAGTACTGTTTAAGACAATCATTTTTAGGATTGCTAATGGACCCAAACCTGCATTAAATGACAAACTCTTTTCCTCGGCCATTACCGATCTGACTCTAGATGAGATAGAAAAAATAAAAGTCGCTGATACCTATTGGTATCAGTCGCTAAAAGAAATTGAATTCTTAGATGATGAGCAAAATTACGAATGTATTTTTATCAGATTTGATGACCCCGGCCATACTAGGAATCTACATTTTCGTGAACGAGCAGACCGAGACTTCAAGATTGATAATGCCATTCCAGGGGAAATATACAACCTACCAGGATGGTTCATCAAACACTGGAACTTTAGACAACAGATTTATACAAATAATATTCCCCGTGCGCTGATCTGGTTTCAACCAAAGATCTTAACCCCAAAAGATATTCAAAAGCAGATAGCTTCCTATGCTCAAGAGACCGGTATCGAACGGCATACATCGCTTTAAAACAGTGAAAAGTGCGAATTGATAAAAATGGCGGAAGAGGTAGGATTCGAACCCACGGTCGGTCACCCGACAACTGTTTTCAAGACAGCCGCAATCGGCCACTCTGCCACTCTTCCGTAAGGGTACCATTATAGAAATGAGGCTCTTATGCAACAACCAGATTTTTTTGTAGAAAAATTCGAGAAGGAAAAAAAACCATTCTATAAAAAAATATTTGCTTGAAAACCAATAGAGCCTTTAAGATTTTTTTATTAAAATTTTACACTTTGGAGATTCATTTATGGCTCTTACAGCACTTAATCAAATGGCAGAGAGTACACTCAAAAATCTATCCTATGGGGTGCAGGGATGGATTCAGAATTCTGCTGTTACCTGGCTTTCTACAGCGGTAGCTTTTTATGGGGTTAAGTTCGCGCGTGAGTGTGACTTCACAACAATCAAAGAGGTTGAAGCAGCAAAATTTATTGTTCTGGCTTGTACGACTCATAGCATCATGCAAGGAATTTTTGCAGACAGAAAAGATCTCGATATAGCTAAACTACTCAATAAACAGTGGATTGCTCTTGCAAATGCTGCAGCACTGGCTCTTTATGGAGCTCACCGCTTGAATATTGCTTTGAATACGCTGCCTGCTTTTGTTGTTACAGCACTATCTTACATCGTCACTAAAATGGTTTATAACACGCACACAGAGAAAAAAAGACCTAATGAATGACGCTTGTCAAGAATTAGCACAATAAGATAAATTTTTACCTATTCAAAAGAGCTCCCCAAAAAAATGGGGAGAATTTTAAACCGCTTAAGGAGTAATTATGAGTTTTTCAGGTTTGGTTCAGGAAGGTCTTAAGGATGTTTACTTGACATTGCCACGTACTGTAGGTGTCGCTAGCGTCTCTGCAGGATTAAGTTATTTAGCTAGTCGCGCTACAACACGTGTGTCTTTGCCTAACCCATTAGCTGCCGCAAAATTCACAGCCGCTATCACTCTTGTTCAGGTTATCGCAAGAACATTCAAAAACAACTTCTCCAGTGATAAACTATCTAACTACGCTGTACTCGGGTCTGGTATCTATGGAGCAAACGCTCTGTTAAACACCGATGGTACCATTAAAACAGCTGCAACGCTAGGTTCACTTACTCAAGGAAGTCAGTTTTTATATGACAGATTATTGTCAAAACACGTAAGAAACGTTTTAAATAAATTTTCTGATACCTCTAAGTATTCTTCTAGAAATCCTTCTCTTAATACTGTGGCATTAGAAGGTCTTAAAAAAGTCTACCAAGAACTTCCTCAAACAATTATTGCGACTGCTGCTACTGGATTTTTGTGCCGCTATGTTAGTTTGATAGGTCTTAACCCTAAAACAGCGATGACCTTTACAGTGGCTACTGCAGCTTTGCGTGAAGCAAACGCATTCATAGAGTATTATTTTGCTGGGGAAGTTAAAGGTAACAACTTGACTAATACGATCTTGATGTCAGGTCTTACTATGGAAGCTAAACACCACTACTCTCATCTAAAAATTCCAGGCTACCTGGCTATTGGTAAAGCCTATGGAATTGCACTGCTGGCGATTGAATCATCAGGCCTTCTGGTTCCGTTCATTCGAGATTTTGTGAAATAAAAGTCACAGCACGAATAAGAACTCCTCCTATGGGGGAGTTCTTTGAAGGTTGAACAAAAAACTCCCTTGTTTACATGGGAGTTTTTTTATTGGAGCTCTTTCGAAATTAAGGTTCGGGTTTGTTAGCTTTTAGAACTGCTGAAGGAAGCGAAGATCGTTTTCGGCAAAGAGGCGGATGTCGTTGATATCATAGCGCAGCATGGCAAGACGTTCAACGCCCATGCCCCAAGCATAGCCTGAGTAGACTTCGGGATCGATGCCTCCGTTGCGGAGCACTTCGGGATGAACCATCCCTGCACCGCAAACTTCCAGCCATCCGGAGTGTTTACAAAGACGGCAGCCTTGGCCATTGCATTGGGTGCAGCGGATGTCGATTTCTAAACCGGGCTCGACAAATGGAAAATAGCTGGGGCGAAAACGGGTTTCTATGTCGCGTTTAAGGAGTTTGGTCCAAAACTCTTGCATCGTGGAAAAGAGGTCGGCAAAAGAGACATTTTTATCGACATAGAGTCCTTCGACTTGATGGAAGAAAACGTGGGATCTTGCGCTGATGTTTTCGTTGCGATAGACGGTGCCTGGGGCAATGACGCGGATGGGGGGCGTGGTTTTTTCCATAACGCGCAGCTGCGTGTTGGAGGTGTGAGAGCGGAGAAGCCGCTCTGCATCAATGTAGAACGTATCTTGCATTTCACGCGCGGGATGGTCAGGAGGAAAGTTGAGGCCTTCGTAGTTATACCAGTCAGAATCAATATCGGGTCCGTATTGAACAGAAAAACCCATTCCTCGGAGGATATCTGTGATTTCATGGAGGAGATCAGAGAGCGGATGCGAGCGTCCTTGGAACTGCTTTCTTCCGGGGAGCGTGATATCGATTTTTTCAGCAGCGATCTGATGCGCAAGCTCGGCTTCTTTGTAGCCGGTTAAAGCTTGCTGGCAGAGCTCTTCGAGTTCAACTTTAAGGTCGTTGATTTGTTTTCCGACAAGGGGGCGGCGATCTGCAGAAACCTCTCTGAGCTGAGTCATCAGCGATTGGAGAGGTCCTTTTTTACCTAAATACCGAACCTTGAGCTGCTCAACGTCTTTGGAATCTTTGACGAGGTTCAGCTCTTGTTTAAATTGCTGGCGCAATTCTCCGATATTTTGGTCCATGAATCTCCTCTTAGGCGAGGGCTTTTATTACATGTCCTGCAACAGCTGCAAATCCAGCTGGATCTTTGATCGCCATTTCGGTCAGCATCTTTCTATTGAGCATGCATCCTGATTTTTTCAAACCATTGATGAATTTGCTGTAAGAAATGCCATGAAGGTTTGCTCCGACGCTCAGACGGTTGATCCAGAGGCTTCTAAAGTCTCTTTTGCGCTGCTTTCTTCCGACATAGTTATAAGCCATGGCTTGAAGAACAGCGTTGGATGTTTGGCGGCGGTGATTTTTACGATCGCCGACAAATCCTTTTGCTTGTTTAAAAAGACGTTTACGTTTGCGGTTACTATAAACTGCGTTGGTTGAACGAACCATTGTTAGACTCCCATTAATCTTGTGTATGTCTTGACGAACCCTTTATCTACGAGGGCATCTTTTCGAAGACGACGTTTTCTTTTTGCTGCTTTACCTGCGAGAAGGTGGCGGCGGCCGGGTTTTCGGCGTTTAATTTTTCCTGTTCCTGTCATTTTGAAACGAGCAAGAACTGCTTTCTTTGGTTTCATTTTAGGCATATATTGTCCTTTTTAAACTTTCTTCTTCGCTCCAGGAGCCAATACCACGGTAAGCGCTTTTCCAAATAATTTGGCAGGCGATTCAGGTGCGGCAATATCAGCCAAGCCTTCGCACATTTTTTTAACCACTTTCTCACCAAATTCGGTGTGGGCCATTTCACGGCCGCGGAAAGTGCATGTGATCTTGACTTTGTTTCCTTTCACAATAAACTCTCGAGCGTGTCTCAATTTAGTCTGAAGGTCATGTTCATCGGTATTCGGTTTGACCTTTACTTCTTTCACCTTTACTTGGTGTTGAGACTTTTTGCTCTCTTTCTCTTTTTTGGTTTGCTGATATCGATATTTACCAAAATCGATGATCTTGCAAACTGGCGGGTCGGCAGATGCCGAAATCTCGACGAGGTCGAGTCCGACGAGCTCTGCTCTGCTGATGGCATCCATCAGCGTTAAAATTCCGAGCTGATTGCCATCTTTGTCAATCACTCGCACACGCGGCGCACGAATTTCTCTGTTAATTCTCAAGCTGTTTTAACCTATTCAATATCGTTTTAACACTTAGAGTCAACACTTAGCGCAATGCATCTGTTTAAAGAGACACAAAGCGAAAATTGCACAAGCCCTTGTTTTCGGTCCCACTCTACTGTGGACATCGTCCAGAGCCGGCCTAACCGATCTTTGACTTGATACTCAAGCCGAGAAGTCTTGCTGGTTTTACCCTTGCTAACTTTCTCGTAACCAAAGCTAAAAATTGTAAGGAATTTTGTGATGAGATGCAAGTACGAATTTAGCTCTGCCTCATCTTCCGCCTTTCCCCACCCCAGATCCGAGAGGGCAAAAGAGGGATCCCAAAGCTCTTTGGAGGTGATTTTCTTTTTTTGAACTCGAACACAGCTCCGTTTTCG
>JAGOLG010000011.1 GCA_017994195.1 Rhabdochlamydiaceae bacterium | reverse complement strand
CGGCGAGAGGCAGGCGGTAGCTCATGAGCTGCGTTACGCTGATATTGCGAAACTGCGGCCGCGGCTTGGCAACTGGGTCGGACATGACAACCTCGGGGTTACATACAAAAAATCGGTGTGAACAACAGAATTTTGACCACTGTTAATGGAAAGACCCTATCTATGCTTGATGTCGTCAAACAAATGGATGTTTATCTAAGCCAATACTACCCCCAATACCTGGATGCTGAGGAAGCAAAAATACAATTCTATAACGTACAGTGGAAACCAACTTTGCAAAGGATGATCGACCAAGAGCTCATGATGGCCGATGCGGAAAGTCGTGAAGTAAAAGCCACCGATGCAGAAGTGCGCGAAGAAATACAAAACAGATATGGACCCAACGTGATGGGATCTTTAGACAAGCTAGGCATCTCCTATGAAGAAGCAAAAAAAATGGTTTATCAAGACCTCGTTGTTCAAAAAATTCAATGGCTCCGCGTCACATCAAAAGTGTTAGCAAGAGTTACAACAGAAGTTATCAAAAAGACTTTTGACGAATATCTGATCAAAAATCCTCCCAAAGAAATGTGGACCTATCAATTTTTAACACTGCGCTTCGATGAGATCGATACCGCTATGTCCCAGGCCGAGCAGATCAAAGATTTACAAGAAACTTCCAGCAGCCTCCTCTCAGTGGCCGCCGATCTATTTAAACAAAAACTTCCCGAGACAGAGTGGACGCATTTTTCTTTGTCATCAGAGCTCCAGTTGGAAGAAAAAGAACTCTCAGAAGCCCATCGAGATGTTCTTGCAAAAATGACCGTCAACGATTGGAGTAAGCCCATCGTTCAACAAAGCAGAGATGGATCTCAAGTCGTGCGGATTTTCCATTTAAAATCGCATACCAAACAAGAAACCCCGCTTTTTGAAACAATGGCAAACGGCCTGCGTCAAGAGATTCTTAACCAGTACGCAGAAAAAGAAATGGATGTTTATCTAGCGCGCCTCCATCAACGGTTCAATTATAACAACGATTCCCTCGATATCCCTCCACAGTTTGAACCTTTTTCTTTCTAATGAGCCTATATAAACCCTCAGCACTCAAAGCGTTTTTGGCAGAGATTGGTGCCGCTCCCATTAAATTTTTATCTCAGAACTTTCTCATCGACGGCAATATCGTCCGAAAAATTATAAAGTTTGCAGATATCAAAGCAGGAGATTCCGTCTTAGAAATCGGACCCGGACCCGGCGTGCTCACGGAGGAGCTTCTAGCACAAGGAGCGCAAGTTTTCGCCGTTGAAAAAGACCGAAAGTTTGCTGCAGCACTTACACGACTACAAACCGAAGATAAACGCCTCATTGTTTTTGAAGATGATGCACTTGAGTGGAATCCCGCATCTCACCTCAACCCTCAGACTAAACTCGTTGCAAATCTTCCCTATAACATCACAACACCTATCCTCACCCATTTCCTTCCACGCCGGGAACTTTTTCAAACCATCACAGTCATGGTACAAAAAGAAGTCGCCGAAAGACTCTTAGCGCACCCTGGATCAAAAGCCTATGGATCGCTCTCTGTTTTCGTTCAATTTTATTCCGATCCTATCAAAGGCTTTATTGTCGAACCCACTTGCTTTTATCCAGCACCGAAAGTCCAATCGGCCGTCGTGCAATTCCGCCTTAAAACTCCTCCGATCCCGGCAGAAGATCGCTTTTTTGAAATGACACGCTGCGCCTTTGGCCAAAGACGAAAAATGGTGCATACAACACTCAAAAAATTGTATCCATTGGACCGTATTGAAGAAGGACTGAAAAAAATAGACAAAGGCTTAAAAGTTAGACCCGAAGAGCTTTCACTCGCGGACTTTTTGGTGCTTTTTGAAGTAATAAATCAGAAGTAGTATAACCTGGCTTCCCAAAAAGAGCGCTAAGCAAAGCGCTTTATGTCTCCAGCAAAAATCTGAAACCATAGCCCAAACTGTTTGCGAGACAGAATTCGTCGCATAAATCGGCTTTTCTAAAAGAACATTCTCTTTTTCATCAACAAGACGCAGATGACCCACAAAATCTCCAGCAGAAAGCGGAAGATCTTTCACTATCCACTTAATTTCTGCACGATACTTTGGCTCTTCTGCAGGATAGTATTCCAAAACAACATCATCTTTCAAAAATGCTTTTAAATCACTTGATGCACCTTTAATGCGATGCGTAAATAGATCGCTTTCTTGCGCATAGAGCGTGCGGGAGATTTTTTTCTCCGCAAAAGCCGCATCGAATAGCTTAATCTGATCTCGGAATGCATTAACATTTGGCTGACATTTTAATACAACTGCAATCAAGGTTCTTCCTTCATGCTTTGCAGCACCTACGAGTGTAAAACCAGCGCGAGAATGGTACCCAATCTTCACCCCAATAGCTTTAGGATAATAGTACGGCCCAGCCTTTAGCAGCTTATTGCGTTGATAAAAGTACCCCGCCTGCTGAAGGTTTGTTTGCGGCTTCAGATAGCGCGCTGTTTTTACAATTTCTCTAAATGCCGGGTGTTTTAGAGCCAGACGCGTGATCTGCGCCATGTCATAAGCCGTCGTCCAATGATTCTCTTGATGCAATCCATGCGGATTTACAAATTGCGTCTCTACAATTCCATGCTCTTTTAAAAAGCCGTTGAGCTCTCTGCAAAACTGATTGATATCCCCCGACAGCGACTCTGCCAAAACATTAGCCGCATCATTTCCAGAGCACATCATCAGACCATGGAGAAGCATTGAAACAGAAACCACCTCTCCACCTTTAAGACCCATCGATGTACCATCATGCGTAAGTTGGTAAGGTTGAAATCGAGAGGGATCTGCATCCAAAATCGATGAATGAACTAAATGGACAGCGTTTTTTGACGCCTGCACAATTTCATCCAGCTTATTTCCTTTTTTCTCCAGGACATATAGAGCCGTCGCAATTTTGGTGATGCTCGCCGGATAAGCCCTTTCGTGGCATTCCTTCTCATACAAAACAGCTCCCGTGTCGGCATTGATCAATATCGCGTGGGGAGCAGAGATTTGAACCGAAAGAGGCTTAGCATGAAGAGATAAAACCAATAACGAAGCAGCCCAGATTAAACGCAGCACCATATCGCTTCATTTTATGGAGAGCCGTCATCAATATGCAAGAACAATGATGTATACCGCCATCGGCTAAAAAAGCACCTATTTCGGTATAAATAATTAATTATCAGGTGTTTTAGAAATATTAAAAAAAATAGTTGATATACACTCCCCTGCAGTGTATTTAATGATTATAACAACAACGAGGGGAAATGCTCACACCTGCCCAATTGGAAGAAGCTTTTGTAGAATTTTCGCAAAACCTTCCAAAGCATGCTCCCGACGGAGTCATCACCGTTGACCTCAGCCTCTTGCATGATCTAGGCCTTCTTCAAAACGGGAAGTTTGACCAGTCCAGTTCAACCGATGAGCTCATGCACTATTTCCACGTTCTTGAGACCCCAGATAAAGTCACCCTTTTTAATGAACAATTCGTTGTTTGGATCCTGCCCAAAGTGGTCCAAGAGATACCCCTCACTTTGACATTTATCGGCCGCATCCAAGGAACAAAACCCAACCTAGAGCTTGTTTTCTCAACAACAGGGGTTTACAACACTCCTAAATTCATATTAAAAGTGCTCGAGCATTTCCTCACCGAAGTGATCGACACCGAAGCGATCATCTCTTCCATCAACCGTCCTAAAGCTTCTTAAAGTTTCGCAATAACATGCTTTACTCCAAAACCCACAGCAAAAGCAGCCGTATGAGTTACTGCCGGGATCAGCATCTTCTTCAAGTAGCTTTCAGACTCTTCTTCTTCTTGAGTAAAATTGTCTGGTAATGCAGCTGTTACTCGTAATCGTTTTATTTTTGCTGGATCTTTGGTACTGATGCGCAGGCCTTGTTCCTCTGAGTTAATATTAATAAATGGATCATCAATATGCGGACTTAAGAATTCACGTTCGAACTTGCTATCAAACGGAGTAAAAATCACTTTCCATGTGCCCGGAGGATAATCAAACAGCTTAGATTCGTTCCACTGAAGTTCCACAGGCGTCTTAACAGGATCCGGATTATGTTCTCGATATTCACTGAAAGAGAATGTAAATCTTAGTTCTCCGCACTCTTTTTTGCTTTTCCTATAATAAGTACCTGCTCTGTAAGCAACTTCAGCATCATTTTCTATTTCAAGCTGAAGGGTAGTCGCTCCCTTATTATGATGTATTTGCACTTGATGACTTCCGTGCAACACCTTCCACCCCGGAGAGGCTTGAATTCTGCAGAGGTTATTTGTATCTTGCCTTTGCCCGCGAGCATGCGATGAAGCATAGTGAAAATGACCAGATCTAGGTGTGGGGTTGATTTCTCTCTTAGCGACATTCTCTATATGTTCAACAACAATAGTTCCTGGACTTGGAGGGATAATCCCTATAAGCAGCCTATATTTATGAACTCTTGGTCGGCCTAATAAATTTTGAAATGGGATTTCAACATCTGCTACACACGCATCTGTATTTCCTGAGAAAAGAATCGACCGAGGAATCGAAAAGCTGCATTCCGCTAGCAGAGGGTTAATCAATGTCGTACGCACGCCATTGAGTACCAATGATGGCTTAGGTCCTGGCGTTCCAATGCCAGTAAAGTGCCCCTTTAATGTAAATACAGCGTTTCCTACGTCGGAAGTCCGTATAATGCAAGAAGGCTCAATAGATGAAAGGAATGGAGAGGGATTCAAAACCGTCTGTAAAGTATATGTTAGATGGGTGTTGAACTCCGCTACTTTATCACCTACACTTTCCTCTAATGCAAGAACAGCGGCTTGAATGTATTCTATATTATTCTTTAGCCGGCTATCTATTTTGTCTATGGATTGATCCGCAATGTCTCTGCACTCATTCAGAGTATTTGCAATAAGAAAACGCATCTGTGTGCTAAATTCAGTAATCGCATAGGTAGAGTTATTTCTTAATACTAGATCTAAACGATCAACCGCTCTACTAAGCTCAGGCATTTTAAGTCGAACTGTAAACATTCTTATCTCCAATAAAAATTTATTTTGGCTAATCAATGCTAAATCTTAAAAGAAATTTTGAGAAGATAAATTATTAAATTAAAAACATCGATCAAGAAAACTGAAACTTTCTTAATTACCGCTCGCCAGATGGCGTCATGATAGCTTTTTGAATAACCGCAGCGATTTTCTTGGCAAGATCATCATAGAGCGGAGAAAGAGCATTGTCTTGAGCTCCTTCAATTGAATCGAGCTGCCCCTCTGAAAAATCAATGACTTTTTCAAGCTTGCCGCTGGGAGCTCTAAAAGCCAGCTCTCGAATCGTACTCACATCAATATAATCAAACTCAGTTGTTGCTGTCACAACAATCGGTCCTAAGATTGGTTGATCTTCTGAGTCTCTATAAAGAGTAATCTCGGCCGCTGCACTGCGCCGATTTTCTGTAGCTAAGAGATTTTGCTCAAGCTTACCTCTTTTCTCAGAGCGGTCATACCGAAAACCAATGACCTCTTCACCATTGCCAACAAGAGCAATTTTTAGCTCCAGTTCGCCGCCTGAGTTGACATAATCGTAAAGCCCTGTTCGGTTAACTTCAGCAATCACAGCGCTGGTTAAAAAACCTTCCTCATCTCCCCTCACATAGGGAATCGAAAGCGTAGGACGGTCTGCAGATGAGATCGTGTGATATCCACAGCTAGGAAGCACTAGAAGTAGCAGCTTCAGCCACTTCAGGGACAGACGCTTGGAATGTAGATGGTGATTGTTCATTGGTAGGTGCATCTCCCGAAGGACGGAGAACTTTCAGACGTTTTTTAGAAAGTTCTGCTGACTTCGTGTTAGGGAACGATTTGATAATTTTTGAATAATATAAAATAGAGGCATGCGGTTTTTTTGCCCGTTCATAGAATTGAGCGATCTCGTAGAAACTTTCAGCAAACACCTCTTGCATTTTTCCGTAGATTTTTTCTGCTTCCTCTACACGAGGATCCATTGGAAAATCTTGCCGGAATTTCCGAAGATTGATCGAAGCTAAATCGAGATAGTCCGCATCAGGATATTTCTCTTGCGATTGGATTAAATACACACGCGCAATTTCAACATAAGCATCCGGAGAAAGAGGATGCTTTGGAAAACGCCGGATTAGTGTCTGGTATGTTTCAACGCTTGCGATGTACTCATCATCTTCCAGCAGCAAGACCCCTTTTCCAAAAAGAGCTTTGGCAGCCAGGTCATCATTAGGAAGCGCGCTGATCACCTCATCATAAATCTTTATCGCTTCATCTTTTGCAGGAATCCACTTAGGTAAAAGTTCTAATCCACCAATATGTTTTTTAAATCCTTCACGAAATTTCTCTGCAACTTGGAATTTAAGCTCAATAGCATTTTTAAAATGTTGAAGGGCTGTTTGCTTTCTGAGATAGACAGAAAGATGCTGGTTGGCGATATCAAAATCTTCCATGGAGAAATAAGATAAGCCTAAGAAATAAAACGACTCTTGGTGAAAAGGAGTATCAGGAAAGTTTTTAATTATAATATTTGCTTGACGTATTACCTCTTGCCACTCTTCTTCTTGGACAGCTTCCAAAAGCAGGCTATGGTGTTCTTGTACAGACAGTGTTGCCACTTCTTCCACATTGAGCACTTTGCCCCCTTTAACCGTATACGCTCCGATCAAAGGTAAACAAACAACTACAAGTAACCACGGAAGTTTTTTATATGATCTCATCCTAGTTATTATGCAACAAATACGGAATATGTCAATCAATGGCCGATTTGGTATGATAAAAATTTGACTATGGAGGTCCTTACAAATGAGTTGTCCTCTTCACGAAAAGAAATGCGTTCCCTGCTTAAGTGGAACGGCCCCGCTCAAAGGAAAAGAGCTTAAGTCGCTTCATGCCGAGCTTCCCGCAGGCTGGGAAGTTGTTAATGAACATCATTTGCGGAAAGAATTTAAGTTTAAAAATTTTAAACAAGCTCTTGCCTACACCAATGTCGTTGGAGGTATTGCAGAAGCCGAAGAGCACCATCCTGATATTTATCTAACTTGGGGAAAAGTGACGCTTGAAATCTCAACCCATAAAATCAATGGCCTCACAGAGAGCGATTTTATCTTAGCCGCTAAATGCGATCAGCCATCATCTTTCACAGCATAAAGACTTTTTTTGCCCGCTTTCATCCTCTCCATCTCCAAAATGGAATGCATCGCATAGTGATGCCTTGATAATTAATTTCTTCCTCATGATCTTCGGTGATAATGGTTGCCTCTTTTAAATCAAACTCTAGGCAGGCCTCATATAGAGCGGAAACTTCTCGCATTCTAGTTTCTTCATTTGTCATATCTACGCACGCTTGAAACAGGAGTAGATCTCCGCGCGGTGTTGTGACGACAAAATCGACTTCCTTATTATGATGCTTTGTCTTGTAGTAGCAAATATTGGTATACCGTCTCCTGAGCTGCATAAAGACACTGTTTTCTAGGCGCGAGCCATGTTCGAAATCGGTCTTAACAGAGTAAGCTGTGATAACACCTGGATCGATGGCATAGACCTTCTTCGGATTAACCTGTCGAACTCTTTCTGAAAGACTAAAAAAAGGGACTGTTAAAACAGCGTAAGCATCTTCAAAATATTGGAGATATTCGAACAAACTATTTTTTCCAACAGCAAGACCTAAAGATTTCATAGCATTATGGGTCTTGTTGATGCTCAGCGAAGTTGCAAGTTGCCTCAAGACCTGCATCAAAAATTTCTGTACGATACTTGCATTTTTTATGGAATGCCTTTTCACAATATCGCGTAAAATAACGGCATCCATATATCCCTGTATAAGGGACGCATGCAATTCTCTCGGGCTGGCTGCTACCTCAGGGAATCCTCCATAGATCAGATATTCAGCGGCTAAACTTCTTATCAGGCTTTCAGCTTTTGTACTATCCTGCATGGATGGATCGAGTCCCTTTAAATTAAGAAACTCAAGGAAGCTGTAGGGGAAAACCTCTTGCATCCATGCTCTTCCGCCTAGGGTGGTTCCTAGCTCTTTGCTGAGCATTTCTGCCGATGATCCTGTGACACAAATTTCCATTTTTTCTGTATCGATTAACCTGCGGATAAATTTTTCCCAACCTTCCACAACATGGATCTCATCAAAACAAAAAAAGAGGTCTTTACTATCGATATATTCGGGATATAGTTCGTAGTAGACATCTAAGATCGTTTGAAAATCTTCGAGCTCAAACCCTGCAAGTCGATCATCTTCAAAATTGATGTAGAGATTCGAGGTTTTAGCAAACCCTTGTTTCTGCCTGTGAAGAATATGTTGGTACACGACCCAGGTTTTTCCACTGCGACGCATTCCCATAAGGACCCAAACTTTTCGCACATCTTCACCTAGTTTGGGAGGGTGAATCTTTCGAGGAATAGGCTCGGGAAGATCGCGTTCTTTAAATTCTAGGAGGATAGATCGAATGGCTTTCTTCATTTTGTCTTTCATATAAAGCCAATTATATCATTATTTGTCTTTCCAGGAAAGACAAATACACAAAATATTGAATGTTAGTATTTTATCCGTCTTCTTTGACAGCATAGGTCAGAAGTGACGAAAGTTTTTGAAGCCCAAGCTCCAGCTCTTTTTCAAGAGCCACACCCCACCGCTGATCAACATGTACATGACCGTGGGTTTTAATTTGCGAAGCAAACTCGACCACCAGCGGAGTTTTTCCAGGAAACCTGCGAAAGAGGTTTTTAAGCTCCAGAAGATGACTGAGACGCACTTTCTCGATATCTAATTTTAATATGAGTTTCACAGGACGCTCCGGTTTTTCAGGTTTTTTACTCTGTCTTTTTTCGCGGAGTGCAAACGCTTTCTGCTGTGCTCTAATCTGATCAAGCATCCGATCGCACTCCTCGATCATTTTTTCATCTGCTCGTGCTAGCTCCTCAATCCACTTACATTGCAGCTTGAGATCGCCTTCTCTTCTGTCGACTTGTAAAATAGCATAGAGAAGCTGATTGTCCATCAGCATATGTCCTTTTTTCTCAAAAAGATCGGCCCAGACCGGAACTTCAAAACGCAGATGTCCGTCGCTGATCTGCAAAATCGCAAATTTCTTCTGCGTTTTTGCAGAGACCTTGATGTTGACCGCATCGAGAATAAAGACAGCGCGGAAAAGTGCATCTGCTTCCAGCTGCTCGACGTGATGAAAAGGAACACAGGAAAGCCTTTCAATCACCTGTCTGTATTCATCGAGAGGATGCCCTGTGACATAAAAACCTAAGAGCTCTCTTTCTCTCTTGAGTAGATGCGCTCTTGAAAGCACCGCCTCAGTCTTAGGGATAGCGACCTCTTCTACCGCATCCCCAAACAAGTCGATAAATCCTTTTGAAACCTCTTTTTGTTTTTGTACAGCCGTCTCATACATCACATCGAGCGCTTGAATCATCGCCTCTCGCGGAGCGCCTGTAAAATCAAAGCAGCCTGCTTCGATTAAAAGCTCAATGGTTTTCTTACCCACTTTCTTGGTATCGATCCGCTGGCAGAAATCAAAAAGAGAACGGAAAAGCCCCGATTTTTTTCTCTCTTGGAGGATCGCTTCTACAACTCCTTCACCCACCCCTTTAATCCCGCTCATGGCAAAACGAATACCCTTGGCAGTTGCCACAAACTCATGTCCTGACTCATTGAGATCCGGAGGAAGGATCGGAAGGTTCATGGCAAGACACTCGCCGATCAGTTTAGCAACCTTTGTCACATCGTCACGATCGCATGTTAAAAGAGCCGCCATCCATTCACCGGGATAGTTGGCCTTCAAATAAGCCGTCACATAAGCAAGATAGCCATAAGCTGCAGCATGCGACTTGTTAAATCCGTAGGAGGCAAACTTTTCGATCTTATCAAAAATCCTCATGGCCAGATCAGGATCGATCCCTTTCTCTTGAGCGCCGCTGCGGAATTTATCCCGCTGCCGAGACATCTCTTCACGATCTTTTTTTCCCATCGCACGCCGAAGCACGTCACCTTCTCCCAGCGTATAATTTGCAAGCAAGCTTGCAATCTGCATCACCTGCTCTTGATACACCATGATCCCGTAAGTTTCAGAAAGAACCTCTTTCATAAGAGGATGATCGATTTCTATCGGCTCTTTACCATGTTTTCTCTGAATAAAGGAAGGAATCATCTCCATCGGACCTGGGCGGTAAAGAGCGACCACCGCGATCACCTCTTCAAACTTATCAATGTGAAGCTGCTTTGAAAGCTCTTGCATCCCCGATGACTCCATCTGGAAGATGCCGTTGAGCTTTCCTTGATTCATGAGCTGGAATGCTTCGGGATTATCAAGCTCCAAGTTGACCCAATCGAGTCTTTTTCCATGATGCTCAGCGATTGCATCGACTGTTTTCTGAATTGACGTCAGCGTTTTAAGACCCAAGAAGTCGATCTTGAGCATCCCGACAGCCTCCACAGGCTTCATCGAAAATTGCGTTACCAAAATCGGGCTGTCTTTAGGACTGCAGACAGGAATACGATCTGTGAGAGGATCACCGGAAATAATCAGCCCCGCAGCATGGATCCCCGTATTGCGCACCGACCCTTCCAGCTTCTGAGCAATATCCAAAAGCTCTTTCACTTCTGGATCCGTATCATACGCTAATTTTAAATCAGCATCCGTCGCAAGGGCTTTTTCAAGCGTCATCCCTAAATCTTCGGGAACCAGTTTTGCAATTGAGTTGACTTTAGGGAGCGGAACACTCAAAACGCGGCCCACATCTTTAATTGCCATTTTCGCTTTCATCGTTCCGAACGTGATGATCTGAGCGACTTTATCCCGTCCGTATTTCTCAACGGTATACTGAATCACCTCATCGCGGCGGTCCATGCAGATGTCGACGTCAACGTCAGGATATGAAATCCTTTCAGGATTGATGAACCTCTCAAAGAACAGGTTGAACCTCAAAGGCTCGATATCAGTGATGCCAATTAAGAACAAAATGATCGACCCGGCGCCAGAACCCCTGCCCGGACCCATCGGAATGCCTCGACGTTTGGCCCAGTCGATGAAATCATGAACAATGAGAATATAATCTCCCATCTCTTTGGAGATGATGATATCAAGTTCATACTCCAGACGTTTTTTCACAACTTGGAGCGGATCCTCACCCGGATATTTTTCTTGCACTTTGGCAAGACGCTCCGGCGTATAGCGCTTTTGAATTCCTTTTTCACACAGATCCCTTAAATACGCCTCCTTTGTCATTCCACTTGGAGGTGTAAAAACAGGGTAATACCGCGTCTTAAAGTCGAGCTCGATCTGAATCTTCTCTGCAATCTCTTCCGAAACGTCTAAAGCCTCGGGAAGATCTGCAAAAAGCTTTTGCATCTCATCTTTCGTTTTAAAGTAATGCTCATGAGAGAAGTAAACTTGTCGCTTAGGATTTAAAACACGCTGCTTCGGATTCCCTTGAGAATCTCTTTCCCAAATCTCGACCGGCTCTCCTGACTGGATATTCATCAAGATTTCATGCGCTCTCCAGTCCGATCTCTCCAAATAGTTGACCGACTGCGTTGCAACGCAGGCAATGTTCTTTTCTTTTCCGATCTCAATCAGTCTTTTAAGAACAACTTCTTGGTTTCTTGCAAAGTCACGGTAGTTTTGCAGCAGCCACCCTTCTTTGTCCATCCCATCGCGCCTGATATCGTCCTCAAGCATCGGATGCCGCTCAATCTGGAGGTAAAAATCATCCCCGAACTGACTCTTAAACCACTCGATTTCTTGCCGCACCTCTAAATCTTTGCCTTGCAGAATTAAAAAAGGAATCAGCCCCTGCAAAGGACCTGAAAGGCAAATCAGCCCCTCTCGATGTTTAGAAAGCAGCTCTTTATCAATCCGCGGTGTGTAATAAAAACCTTCCAAGTGCGCTGCAGAACTCAGCTTGCATAAATTCCGGTAGCCTTCTTGATTTTTTGCGTAAAGAAGCAGTGGAAATCCCGCAGGCATGCCGGGCACTCTCTTCTTATCCGTCCGATGAAACGGAGCCAAATGCAGCTCGCATCCCAGAAGAGGTTTGATCTTCGCTTCTTTGCAGGCTTTAAAAAACTCGACAGCTCCATACATATTCCCCTCATCGGTGAGGGCAAGAGCCGGAAAGCCTAAACTTTTTGCTTTTTCAACAAGATCTTCTATCGATGCCGTTGAATTTAGAATCGAATATTGTGAATGAGTGTGGAGAGGAATAAAGCCCATATCCCCTGAGAATAACGACTCTTCCAAACAGGGTCAAGAAGAGTCTACTGACAAAATCAACAGAGCTAGTAAAGAGTTCTATTATTCTAGAGAATTTAACTCATCGAAGAGCCTGCGACAAACTCTTGAGTTTACAGGTTCAATACTTATTCTATCCTGAGAAAGAGATGGAACTTTTGTTGGTGAAACAAGAACTTCGTTAGCCTGTTGAAAATGTTGAATAACTTGTAAAACTCTTTGCAAAACAGCTGTCAGCTCAGGGTCTTCTGTTGGATTCGAAGCAAGGTATTTTTCAATATTATAAATAATCCTTACCTTCTTTTCTTCATCGAAATGGAATAAATCATTCCTAATACTGTCTAGCAAACCTCTATGTCTATTCCCACCGGCTACATTAGAATAAGTTGTCACAGTTGTTACTGCTCCTCGATATGCATCAATCCCATCCAAGGCTCTTTGAATTTGCTTTAAATAACTTTGTACGTTTAAAGACATTTCTTTCCTTTTAATTTTACTTTAAGTTTTAATTTTGTGTAAATGCTAAATTTTTCTTAATAAAATCAAAAACAATCTTTGCAGCTTTAGTTGTGGTATTGTTTTCTGTTTCAAGCTCTTCTAACACTTGTTGAAGCGGCAATTCTTTCAGATTATTTTTTGCTAACCATAATCCTTTCTCAAGGCTTTGTACCATTGCTTCTTGTTCTTGCGGATCTTCCATAAGATTAGATAAAGCGAGGTTTTTATCTGCTAAGATTCTATTCCATTCATTTGTAATGCCTATGCGAATCTGCCTGGCTAATAATAAGGTTTCTTCATGATCTGCTTGCATGAAATTCTGAAAATCTTGGTATCTCTGTTCTCTTAATCGTGTTCCCTGTTCAGAATCAGCTATTTCTTGAGATTCAATTTCCATCAAAGGCTCTTCGAAACCGTCTTCTTCAAAGAACGCAAAGCCCCCTATATCTACTTCGTCTGAGAGGTCTTCAATTCTTCTTTCTTCTGGCGCAAAAAACAAAATAGGCTGAGGCGCATTATCGATTACATGGATAGAACTTTCTAATCTTTTTTCACCCCATTTTTCAGAACTAGAGGGAAGCTCCAATTCAACCATAAGATTTCCACCATTCACAGAATGCCTAGCATCAATAGTGCCTCTAAAATTAGCTGGCACAAGTCGATCGAAATTTGCAATTAAGAAATCGTACCCTGCTATTTCGCCAATATGAACATACAACTCTTCTCTCTTTTCTGGAGAAAGCTTGTAAATATGTCCAAATTCGAAAAGCTTATTTAGTGTGCTTCCATTTTTATACTCCAATAACATTGGAGTGTAAGCATCAGAGATATTTTGCCCCTTAAAGACCTCTTGAATTTTCTTTTTCAACGCCTCTGGTAAAACGCAGATTGCTTGAGGGACAGAAAGATGAATAAATGCTCTTCTGTAAAACTCATTACATAAATATTCAGCTTCAGTCAAAGATGGGTTTTGCCATTTGACCACCCATTTAAAATCAAAATCTAGTGGTAGAAAAGTAACACCTGTAGAACCTGCGCTTGATCTCTGAAAAGGGCATTCCTTTTTTGGTAAGCTGAAAAAAAAGCTTGAAACTTCTTCTAACTGTATAACTTGGGTCTTTTGAATAAAATCTAATTTAAGAGCCACTAACAATCCCTGCCTTAAGAATACATTCTTGTATAACTATATTATGTTTTTACAATTAAGTAAAATAAAACTAATTATTTAAATCGCATGATTAAATTATGCTTTTCATTGATGGGTCTGTTTTAGTCTTCGATTATAGAAAGGCCTTCATAATCTCCTTTATATCCTTCAAGACGCGCGCCATAAATGACATAAGGGTTCAAATCTTGACCAAAGCCAGCTTCATGGATGCCCACACTCCCGCTATATGCAGTACCGCTGTTTTTATCCCAGCCAAAGAAAGATAGCTCAACCCGGCCGAATAAATCGGCGATGATTTTAACTCTTTCTTGAGAAAGATTATGTTGAGCGATGATCTCATTAAGAAGCGCCCGATTGGCAAAACTTGATTTCTGTCCGCCTGCAATGAATATTTCAACAACGGCATTCTGAGTTTTACCTACAAGCTCGTTTAACATCTGACCAAAAGCAGCAAGGCCGTTCTGTCTATTATAAAGATGCATTAATCCCAAATAAGTATGACCTGTTGACTCATCTTTAACTTTTCCAAAAAGCGCCACGCAAGGCCCCAGTTCAGTCGTAAAAAGAGCAGGATCTTCCGCTTTTACCACTTTGAAGCCATTCCAGCCGACAAAAGTTCCATCTGGGCTTCCAAAAGATTTAGAAGGCTCTTGAATCGCAGACTCTATTCCAGATAAAAGAGATTCTCTAAAACCTAATGTAGAAAAATTATTTGTACAATAAACACTTATTTTCATAATTAATCCTGTGTTGTTTTATTATTAAATAATACTGATTTTTAACGAAGAATACAATTACAGATTAAGAACTGACAGGCTCTTCTTCAGAAACTGCATATTTTGGATTTGATTTGATAGCCCAGAAAGGAAGGAGCAGAACCACGCAGATCACTCCGCAGAGCGCCAGCGTCGCAAAAAAGCCGGTCCATCCCATCCATTCCATAATCTTAGTGAGAGGATAGCCAGCATTAGCCATCCCTAAATAAGCGATAAACCCGATAAAGCCTGTGGCTCCACCAGCCGCTTTTTTATGAGAGAGCTCAACGGCCACCATTCCAATGAGCATTTGAGGACCGAAAATTAAAAAGCCGATGATAAACACCAGCAGATAGTCGATAATAATCGTTGTTGGAGGAAGCAGCCACAACGCAAGAATAGCTCCAACCACCGATAAAGAGAAAAGAACGTTGATAGGACCTCTTCTACCCAGAAAAATTTTATCCGAAGCCCATCCAGCGAATAAACTTCCGACCAATCCCCCTACTTCAAACCAGGTGATCGATGCATTGGCAGCTACCAAATGATATCCGCGGGTTTCCATAAGAAATAGAGGCGACCATTCGCTAAAAGCTCCCCTAATGAGATAGACAAAAAAGTAAGCGATTCCCAGAAGCCACAAATAGGCATTATTTAGAATATACTTGAAAAGAAGCTCTTTCAAAGAAATCTCTTTTTCTTGATTCGGCAGTCTTGGATCGGCATCTTTTTTAAATTGCTCAATGGAAGGAAGACCCATTGTCGAAGGCGTGTCTCTTAATAGAAAGAAAATGACTAAACCAATCGCAATACTGAGCACGCCTGCAGCGTACATCCCGTAGCGCCATCCAAACACGTGAGCCACAACTCCTACTAAAAGAGGAATCAGTGCAGCGCCTACGTTATGAGAGGAGTTTTGCATCCCCCACCACGTTCCTCGCTCTTTTTGAGAATACCAATGCGTTAGAAGCTTAGCGCATGGAGGCCATCCCCATCCCTGAAACCAGCCATTAAGTCCCCATATCACCGCTAAAACGGGCAGCGAAGAAGAACATCCAAACACAATGTTGAGAATACCAGTGATCACAAGACCCACCGACATGAAAATACGAGGGTTGGACCGATCAGACAGAATACCGCTCAAAAATTTACTAAGACCGTATGAAATCGCAAAGACGCTCGCTAAAAGACCTAGATCGCTTTTAACAAAACCTAAGTCTTGCATCAGAAGAGGTTTAATCGCTCCGTAGCTATTGCGTGAGAAATAGTAAAAGACATATCCGACGTACATTCCAATGAAGATGCGCCAGCGCCAATATTTATAAGAGGCCTGGACATCCTCTTCTTTAGATGTTTCCGATACAGATGCAGGCTGTCTAAGTCTTTGAATCCAATCCACTCAAAAGTCCATATGTTAAAGGAAAAAGGGTACCTGCTATGTTGTCTAAAGTCAACCGATTTTGGGGAAATTATGCAATCAATATTTTAATTGTCACGGGTTTTCCAGCCTGGTACAAGCGTTAAGATCGCATCAAACGGAATGACAACACATTGCTCAATTTCATAAGCAGTTGGGTTTGGTATTCCTATTTCCGACAACACTGTAGACATAGGCACTATCTCTGCAAAAGTTTTAGCGATCTCTGAATCAGGAGCCTGATAAACTTTTTTTGCACCGCGTTGCAAATTAAAAAGTTCCTTTGCAATCAATGAGGAGACAACAAAATGAACCGAGCCCGCAACAATCATTAGGTAAGCTCTTTGCAAATAGGCGTAATACGTCCAAGCAGCTCCTAACAGAGCAATTCCTGAGGTTAGCAGCATTCCCTTACGACTGATTTTCTCAAATTTTTCAAAAAATAATTTTATTTGTGCGAGATTAGGTTCTATACCCTGAGGTTGACTTTGAGGAGCCTTGCCAGTCATTATATTTTTTAACATGGTCGCTGGAAAAAGCTGCTCTCTTAAAAGCTCTTGCGCCTGATGTACTTTAGACAAGCTGCGTCGCTGGAATTTGTGATAACACCTCATAACAACGCTTGCTTTTTCGAGGTCGGTATAAATCTTTTCTATTTTTTGAGAAAAAAGCTCACAATTATCCAGAGTAAGCTCATTAATAGCATGACCTACTTGTAGATAAGCTTCTTTCAATTTGTTTGACGTAGAACTAAAGACAAACAGAGCGCATGCGACACAGAGGTTTGCAACAGCCAAAACTTTTTGCGATCGATAAAGAAGTCCCATGCCAGCCGCACCTACTGCACCTACAAAGCAACCTTTCTGAGTAACGGTAAGAGAATAGGTTAAGCCCGTTATTGTTAGCTGTTCAACCTTCCAACCGTTAATCATGGCTTCTTTAGCTGGACGCTCAAGAAGCTCTCGTGCCTTACCATCTAGCTTATTGATTAACTCTAAAACTTCAGGGGATGGTTGTGTTGGAGATGAATTATTATTAGCATCGGCTTGCATTTGCTTTGCAGCTGACACAAATATTTGAGCAAATCTTTTTTTATCTCCAACTTGATTAAAGAACTCGGCACGAATGCTATCTTTTTGTTCTCTAGGCAATGTTAAATATGGATGCACGGGAACGACACCGCTCATGATTTATCCAATTTCTCAAGTACAAACTTTCTATAAACGGCTACAATCTCGGATTTTCTCGGTTCTTCTATTTTTTCCAATAAGGGAATCAAATGAAACAAGTCATCCCCTCTTTCGACCATCCGCTTTGCAACCTCTGGAATCAAATTCAGATCTTGATATTCACTAAAGACATAGATTTCCCCTAATGCCAGAGTTGATAATAGTTTTAATTGCTCAAGATGAATATACTTTTCAACATCAATTCCTATAAATTGTAATGCGTGCTCTATTCGATCTTTTACTTCCTGTTTGAAATTAGGAACCTTATCTGCATCTTGCAATGTCTGTTGCATCGTATTTCTAACGTCATCCTCAACCTTACTCTCTTCAGCTTTAAATAGACCTACTGCAACACGTAAGGCTTCTTCTATAAACGGAATTAAAAGCTGTGGATTCTCATCCATTTTTTTCAATTTTTCAAGGTTGGAGTTCATTGCTTCTGGCATATGTGATTTAAGATGATTAACTTTGTCTAGGTTCTCCTCTTTCATTGCCTGAAGCAACTCAACATTCCATTCCAACATTTCCCGCTCATTTGGGTCACTAGCCTTCTCAAGCAGGTTTTGATAAAAGGGAAGCACTCCATCCAAATTTCCGCTAAGCATCATCTCTATTAATTGACCTTGAAGCAAATCGGTTTTTGTGTCTGCAACCCCCCACTGTTTGGGTCCGACAAAGGATGAATTAGGATTTGGAGAAGGTTCTGCATGAGGCTCCTCATAACCATCTAGCTCATCTAAAGCGTCCTGCATCATCTTCTCAATATCTACACCATCATCTTGAAGCTGCAGTGCTGCATTTGAAGTGACATCCGGAGATACAGGTCTAATAGACATAGTTTTTTCCTTTTTATTTTTAAAAATTGGAATAATTTTAGAGAGCTATCCAATTCTAGTCACGAAAATTTGAGAACCAACAATATTTTTTGCACCCTTCCAGGAAACTTCTTGCCCAGTTTCTCTTAGGACTTTAGAATAGCTTCCTATGGAATACACAATCCCTAAAGGTCTCTTTGATATTTTGCCCTACGAGCAAAAAGAAGAAGATAGATGGCGTACATCGGATCGTTGGCAGTATGTCGAGCAGATTATCAGGGCAACAGCAGATGGTTATGGCTTTAAAGAAGTGCGCACACCTTTATTTGAGCGTACAGAACTTTTTATAAGAGGCGTAGGTGAAAGCTCCGATATCGTCTCCAAAGAGATGTACACTTTTTTAGATAAAGCAGAAAGATCGATGACACTTCGGCCTGAAGGGACAGCCTCAGTGATGAGAGCTTATGTTGAAAAACATTTAAACCATGCTCCGGGTCTCTCTAAATTTTATTACATTGGACCGATGTTCCGGTATGAAAGGCCGCAAGCAGGAAGGTACCGCCAGCACCATCAGTTCGGCGCAGAAGCCATCGGCATCGGAAAACCTGCCCAAGATGTCGAACTAATCGATCTTTTGTGCGAGCTTTATCGAAGATTGGGACTTAAGAATTTAGTCGTGCATTTAAATTCTGTTGGAGATGAAGCTTCAAGAGCCGCTTATAAAGATGCGCTCATGAGTTTTCTGAAACCCCACTTTGAGTCTCTATCTGAAGACAGTAAAATTCGATTTTCAAAAAACATTTTAAGAATTTTAGATTCAAAAGATCCGAATGATAAAAAGCTTTTAGAAGGCGCGCCGCTGCTGATCGATTATCTCAGTGAAGAAGCAAGAAGCCATTTTCTAGAGGTGCAAGCACTTCTTAAAATGAATGGCATTTCTTACGTCATCGATCCTAAGCTCGTCAGAGGATTGGATTATTATAATAAGACTGTCTTTGAGGTCATGTCCGAAGGGCTCGGCGCGCATAATACGATCGGGGCCGGCGGAAGATATGACGGCCTGATGAAAACCTTTGGTGGGCCCGATCTTCCCTCTGTTGGTTTTGCAACAGGGATTGAGAGAATCTTGCAGACGATGGAAAATGAAAAAGTTACGTTCCCTGCACCCTCTCATCCTGATTTATTTTTTATTCCTATTGGTGAGAAAGGGATGGAAGTTTGTTTCCAAAAAGCGCTTACACTCCGCCACCTTGGATGGAAAGTGGAAATCGATCTCTCAGGGAAAAAGATTCAGCATGGACTGCAGCTGGCTAGCACAATCCATGCCACCTACTCTGTGGTACTGGGAGAAGAGGAGCTTGCCAAAGAACAAATCGAAGTTAAAGAGATGCTCACGCGCTCATCACACCAAATTGCATGGAGCGACTTAGAGGCTTTCTTGGACAAACACATCATGAGAACAAAATGAAATTCGACTATCGACGTACACACAACTGTGGAGAACTGAACCTTGCAGCATCTGGAAACCGTGTAACCCTCTCGGGCTGGGTTCATAAAAGACGCGATCTCGGCGGCCTTATTTTTATTGATCTGCGCGATAGATTCGGAATCACTCAGCTGGTTTTCGACCCGAATGTCAACCAAACCCTCCATGATAAAGCCTACAAGCTCCGTTCAGAATGGGTTATCTCGATCCGTGGAACAGTTAAACCACGGGAAAAAGGAATGTCCAATAGCCGCATGGCAACGGGTGAAATTGAAATCACCGTCGAAGAGCTCGAGATTTTATCTCCTGCAAAAACGCCCCCCTTTTCTATCTCTGATGAGGTGATCGATGTGAATGATGAGCTCAGGCTCAAGTTCCGTTATCTGGATATTAGACGCGGCGACATCGCAAAAAATCTTCTCGTGCGAAACGACGCCATGCATACGATCCGTAATTATATGCATGAGCATCGCTTTGTGGAAATCTCAACGCCGATTCTTGCTAAATCAACTCCTGAAGGCGCGCGCGACTATCTCGTTCCTTCAAGAACCTACCCAGGCAACTTCTACGCCCTTCCCCAGTCTCCGCAGATTTTTAAGCAGCTTCTGATGGTTGCAGGCATGGACAGGTACTATCAAATCGCGACATGTTTTAGAGATGAAGATCTTAGGTCAGATAGGCAGCCTGAGTTCACACAAGTCGATATTGAGATGAGTTTTGGAATACCAGAAGATCTTATGACTCTTTTAGAGGGCTTGATGAGCCGTCTTTTTAAAAACATCCCGACTCCTTTTCCTCGCATGTCGTACAAAGAAGCTGTCGAATTTTATGGAACAGACCGCCCCGACCTGCGCTTTGGGATGCCGCTGATTCGGCTCGATGAAATCGCTCGCACCTCAACATTCACCGTCTTCTTAGACCAGCTTGCCAGCGGCGGCTGTGTAAAAGCACTTAAAGTTGCAGGCGGAAACACGATTTCTCGCAAAGAAATCGATAAATACACAGCGTTTGTCGCTCAATTCGGCCTCAAAGGTTTGGCCTGGATTAAACGGTCTCAAGAAGGAATGACATCCAGCGTCGCAAAATTCTTCTCCGAAGAAGCCTTGCATGCGATTTTCTCTCGCACAGAACTTGAAGTGGGCGATTTATTATTCATCGCAGCAGGTCCTGATGAGCGGGTCAATCAAGGACTCGATCATTTGCGCCGCACGCTTGCTAAGGAGAGGAATTTAATTCCGGAAGGAAGCTTAAAGTTTTTATGGATCGTCGACTTCCCCCTCATGAAATGGAATCCAGATGAATCACGCGTTGAAAGCGAGCACCATCCCTTTACAGCTCCTCATCCCGATGACCTTGCGCTTCTAGACCAAGATCCTTTAAAGGTCCGGGCGCTCGCCTACGACCTCGTGCTCAACGGCTACGAAGTCGGGGGAGGATCTCAACGGATCCATCAAGGAGATCTGCAAGAGAAAATCTTTAAAATCTTGAACCTGGGACCCGAAGAAATTCAAGAAAAGTTTGGGTTCTTTGTCGAAGCCCTTAAATACGGCACTCCGCCCCACTTGGGTCTTGCCTTAGGACTTGATCGGCTGGTGATGATGCTCTGCCGGACGGAAAATATCCGTGATGTGATTGCATTCCCTAAAACACAGAAAGCAAGCGACTTAATGATGCAGGCACCTTCTACGGTCTCTAACAAGCAGCTAGGTGAGCTTGAAATCAAAGCAACCCCTGTGGAAATCACTTGGAATTAAACACTCCCGAGAGGTAATTTAGGGGCTAATGAGGTTATTTATGAAAAAACTTTTATCACTCTTACTTTGTATCGGTTTTCTTTCCGCAGAAGAAGAAGTACAAGAGGTTCAGCCTAATGTTGAAAAAATCTCTGAGGCTTTTGGGCATCTCTTAGGAAAAAATCTCGAATCAATGGGCATGAAATTTGACATTGCCAAGCTCGTCAAAGGCCTCCAAGACGCATCAGAAGGGAAAGCCGCTCCTATGACTGAAATGGAGTGCATCCAAGCCATCGCGACCGCTCAAGAAATTGTTTACAAAGAAGCTGCTGCTGAAAACTTAAAAGAAGCTGAAAGCTTCCTTGCAACCAACAAAACAGTTTCCGGCGTGCAAGTTTTAGAAGAAGGAAAACTTCAATTCACTGTCACTCACGAAGGCAAGGGCGCTACTATTGATGAAAACTCTTCTCCTCTCATTCGTTATACAGGGAAATTCCTAGACGGTTCTGTCTTTGGAGCCTCCACAGAAGATGAACTTTTTCACCTCGATGAAAGCCTTCCAGGTTTGAAAAAAGGCCTTCTCGGAATGAAAGAAGGTGAAAAACGGACCCTCTTCATCCATCCTGATTTAGCATTCGGCACACGCGGCGCTCTTCCCCCTAACTCTCTTCTGACATTTGAGATCGAAGTCGTGCAAGCCAATGCTCCTCATGCGGAATCTTTTGATGCTTTATCGACAACAACTCCTAAGTCCAAAGGGAACCCAGAAATCGCTTCTCCTTTTGAAGAACCCAAAGTCATCCGCTAATTTTACCTTGTCTTTTGTAGCTTTGGTCTTTTAATATCTGCCTCCATAAATTTCTATTGTGGAGGCATTTTCAATGGCACTGCGACATCTACTCAGTTTTATTTTCTGTATTATTTTTCTCAACGCATCCGAGGTTTTACTCATCGGTGACATACTGGTCGATCATATTATTTTTGTTGATGACGACTATTTAAAAACGATCCCTGGCAAAAAAGGCGGCTGTCAGACGATTGAAGAGTCTTTGCTAGAAAAAATCATATTAGAAAAAGGCGCAAGTGCTCTCATGGCTCCTGGGGGCAATGGAGTCAATGTGATGAAAGGCCTTGCCCATCTAGGGCATCAGTGCCATGTTGTGGGTAAAATTGGAATGGATTCAACAGGTGATTTCTTTGCTGCTGCGATGGCTGAGAAAGGAATAAAATCTTCTCTAACACGCCTTCCTTGCCGAACAGGACATTGCATTTCTCTAGTCACCCCCGACAGGGATCGAACGCTACGCACCTTTTTAGGAGCATCGGCACAAAGCGCCGACCTAGGAATCACATCGAAGACCTATGAAGAGGTGCGTCTTTTTCATCTAGAAGGCTATCAGCTTTATAATGAAGCGAATGCCAAAAAAATGGTAAGCGAAGCTAAGAAAGCAGGCGCTAAAGTGTCCATGGACCTTGCTTGTTTTGAAGTGGTGCAAGCGCACCGAGAATTAATTTTAGAGCTCCTGAATGAAGTCGACATTCTCCTTTGCAATAAAGATGAAGCTGCAACTTTAACAGGGCTGGGAACTAAAGAAGCGTGTGAACTGCTTGCAAAAAGCTGCAAAATAGCCATCATCACGATGGGAAAAGATGGCTGCTATGCACAAGAAGGAAATGAACTCGTCTACCAACCAGCAATCGAAGTTTCCGTGCTCGACACAACGGGTGCTGGCGACTATTTTGCCAGCGGCGTGCTCCATGGTTATTTAGAGGGAAGATCTCTTAAAGACAGCATCCGATATGGAGCAATCATTGCCTCGCATGTCATTTGTGTCGAAGGCGCTGAAATCCCAGAAGATCGTTGGGAAATCATTCAACGAGAGGTGCAATAAAAACTTGCACGTCGTACTCTACGAGCCTCAGATTCCTCAAAATACAGGAAACATCGTAAGAACCTGCGCTTGCACAGGTTCTTCTCTCATTCTTGTGCCACCGCTCGGCTTTAGCGTCACGGATCGCTGGCTCAAACGCGCAGGCCTAGACTACTGGGAAGGAGTCAATGTTAGGCAAGAAGAGAAGTTTGAGGAATATCTCGAAAATCTTACAACCCCGTTTTACTTTTTTTCATCGAAAGCAACAAAATGTTATGCAGCTATTGACTTCAGTCTAGGCGATCATTTAATTTTCGGATCGGAGACCAAAGGACTTCCCAAGAGCTTTCATGAGAAATGGCATGATCGGTTTTATACCATTCCCATGAAAGAAGGGGTTCGATGCTTAAATTTATCGAACTCAGTTGCAGTTGTACTCTATGAAGCCTGGCGTCAAAATAGTTTTAAATGATTACATTTTTTAAACGCTCACTCTCTTTTCAGATGCTCATCGCAGCGCTCGCGGGCATTGTCATCGGTCTATTTCTAGGAGATTTATGTTCCGTTTTTGCTCCGTGGGAAAATGCCTACATCATGATCTTGAAAATCACAACAATCCCTTACCTCATTTGCGCTGTGATGCATGGAATAGGACGGCTGGGATATTCAGCGGCTAAAAATATTCTCCGCAAAGGGCTGCTCTTCATTAGCTGTATGTGGATGGTCAACATCATCTTCATTTATATGACTGTTTATCTCTTTCCCAAAACGCAGGGAATCACCTTCTCGGCCTTTAGCAACATCCAGCCAAGCTCCATCAATTTTGCAGAGCTCATCATCCCCGCAAATATTTTCTCTGCTCTTTCAAGCAACGTCATTCCGGCCGTTGTCGTCTTTGGACTCTTGATCGGGATTTCGCTCATGCATCTAAAAGACAAACAGCCTTTCATGGGCGTTCTTGATACGCTAGTAGACTCTCTTACTAAAATTACAGGCTGGATCAGCCGCATCACTCCGCTCGGAACCTTTTTAATCATTGCCGATCGCGTAGGAACCATGCAGCTGACAACCGTGAAGCAGATTGGAACCTATTTAATTCTTTATATCATAGGAATTTCCATTTTGGTTTTTTGGGTGGTTCCCCGCATTGTAGGAATGTTGACAGTCATTCCTGCAAAGCACTGGCTCAAATCTTTAAGCCCGCTCATGATTGTGGCATTTACAACCAACTTGGTGATTGTAACTCTTCCCTTTTTGATTGAGCTTATTAAACGGGAAGTCGCTCATTTTTATCACAAAGAAGAAACGCGGCATGACGACTCCATGGGCGATCAAATCCAGGGCATCGTGACAGTGATCTTTAACTTACCCCTGGGCTCGATCTTCATTGCTGTCTTTATCTTTTTTGTCTCCACGTTTTACCATATTCCTCTCTCGGGAGAATCTCAGCTTCAGCTGTTTATGACGACTTTTCTAACCAGCTTAGGCGCCATTGGGCTCGGGTCTTGGATCAACTCACTCAATTTCCTTCTTGATACGCTCGGGCTTCCCTTAACAGCTGTCGACACCTACCTTGCAACGCTTCCTTTCACAGCAGGATTTCAATCGCTGGTTTCTGTCATGGAAGTGGCAAGCCTTTCTCTCGTGATCGCACTCAGCTGTCACGGATTGTTAAAGTGGGACTGGAAAAAAATTTCCAAGCAAACCTTTATGATCCTGATTCCCATTTTTGCTTTTATCGCCGTTTTCAAAAATTGGATTCATCTTCCTCCCATTGCAAATCCCACCAAAGGGATTTATGAAATGTCGATTGCACAACCGATTAAAGTCAAAGTCTACGGAAAGAATGATCCGGTTCCCTCTCCCAGATCGGGAGAGCCTCTTGACCGGATTCTTTCAACTCGCGTACTTCGTGTAGGATACAATATAGAATCGATTCCATTCTGTTTCCCCAATGTTCAAGGAGAGCTTGTCGGCTACGACATGGCGTTTGCTTATACGCTTGCAAAAGATCTTGGATGCAATCTAGAACTGATCCCGATAAAGCTTTCTCATTTTACCGAAGAGCTCAATCAAGGTCTCTATGACATTGCTATGTCATCTGTCACCATTAATGAAGATCGGCTTCGCAAAATTGCTTTTTCAAAACCGTATCTTGAGTCGCGCATAGCTTTCCTCATGAAAAAGAAATACAAGAAAATGTACACCTCGCTTACAAGCATTATTCAAGATCCGCGTGTCAGACTCGTTGTAAAACGTGGAACCGCTTACGAAAAACTAGCAAAATCACTGTTTCCAGAATCAAAAATTGTCATCATCAATAGCTATAATGACTATCTTGAAGATTATCCAAATGATATATTACTCAGAGGCGAATACCAGCAGATTTCTTGGAGCCTATTCCATCCGGATTATACAGTGGTCATCCCTGAGCCGCAAATAGCTAAAGACATTTTTGGATATGCAACTGCCCAAGGCGCTGATAAACTCCTCTGCTATCTTAACCTATGGCTCGATCTCAAAAAAACCGAAAATCTCACAGAGCAACAATTCAATGTGTGGGTTTTAGGACAGACAGATATAACAACCGCTCCTACGCGCAGATGGTCTATCATCCGAGACGTCTTTGGCTGGTCAGAGAATTGAGCACTTGTTTTACTTTGTATCTTTTAGCTGTAAGCAAAGCTCTTCAAATGCCTTACGTACAGCTATAGGATTCTCAACCCAAGGGCAATGTCCTGCATCTTCAATGAAGAGCAGCCGTATATTCTTGCGGCGAAATCTTTCATCTTTTGTAAATAGCGAAAAAGGACAAATACAATCGTATTTGGAACCGATGATTAAAGTGGGAACTTGCTGTGGAATCCATTGTGCTAAAAGCTTTCCTTCAAGGGCTTTGACCTGTCCCCAAACAGCCGCACGGTAGGAAAAAGGCAGCTGTGATAATAATTTTCTCCCCTTTTCCAATGTTTCTTTAGGAAAGTAGTAAGGCATACATGCATTGAGGGCTCCATCAAAAGTTTCTTGGTTGGGAGTTTGAATAAATGCGTGCATATCACTTGTCAAGTCCGGAAGATCAAATTGTTTTGAGTATGCCACAGCTTCTTCTTGCCAGAGCACCGGAGCTGAGTTGAGTATAATGCACCCTGCCAAAATAGTTTCTAAATCAGGGTAAAGCAGGGGCAACATCCCGC
The DNA here is from genome assembly GCA_017994195.1 of Rhabdochlamydiaceae bacterium. Taxonomy (GTDB): domain Bacteria; phylum Chlamydiota; class Chlamydiia; order Chlamydiales; family Rhabdochlamydiaceae; genus PALSA-1444. The sequence goes on along the minus strand of JAGOLG010000011.1, from coordinate 2,172 downwards.
CAAAAGAATGTCCTACAACGATTGGATTATCAAACTGCTTAACAATACGCGGAAATAATTCAAACCAAGAATCAAAATTATCAGAATAAGAATCGCTTGCATTACTTCCATTGCCAGGAAGGTCGATCAGCCATACGTTACCAGGCAATTTCAATTCATCTACAAGGCTACGCAAATAGCTGGAATCTGCGCCTGGGCCCCCAGGAAAAAACAGCCAGTTATAGTTCTTCCCTGCATTTGTTTGGTAAAGCTCATAGCGTACTTGGTCTGTATCGCATAAATAATTTTTCATGCAACCACCTCGATTTCACAACGTTTTTGATCTTGTTACTTCGCTACTGTAAGGATTAGTTCTTTAATAGCTTTTGCATTCTGAACACCGACAATACGCCCTGCCTCTTTTCCATTGTCAAATAAAATAAGGGTAGGAATAGATGTCACTTGATAAGTCGCAGCAACGCTTTGAGCTTGATCGACATCGACCTTGATAATAGAAGCTTTTCCATGAAGATCTTTTGCAACAGACTCCAGGTGAGGCGTGATCATCTTGCAGGGTCCGCACCAATCCGCATAAAAGTCGACGAGGGTAACCCCGTTTTTGATGGTTTTTTCAAATTGGTCTTCACTGATCGTTTGAATATGTTCGCTCATGGTAGGCTCCTATACATAGGATGATAACAACCCATTCTCGAAAAAGCAAGCCCCGAAAAAGCAGATCTAAGGTATACTAGCATCCTTGCGGCCATGGCGGAATTGGCAGACGCGCTAGATTCAGGTTCTAGTCGGGGCAACTCGGTGGATGTTCAAGTCATCTTGGCCGCATTTCTTATGGGGGGATGCCTATGGCTCCTTTTTCAAGCCATTCTTTTAATCCCTTCCAAGCCGCTTCAAGCTTTTGTGCCAAAACAAGTTGCGCTTCTTTTTTATCCAGCGCTGCCACAGAATCCCAGGTGATTACCGACCCAAAGACACACCTGACTTTGCCAAAAGGCCAAGGAAACATCTGTTTCTTACCCCAGACTTCATAGGCTCCTTGGATATAAACGGGTATGATCGCCGATTTAGAGCGGCTGACGAGGAGTCCAAGGCCCGGCTTAATCGGTTGAAGCTCCCCTGTTTCCGAACGAGTCCCTTCAGGAAAAAGAACGACTTTCTCCCCTTTTTCAAGCAGAGAAACAACCATTTTCATCACCTGAACATCACTGGCACCACCTGAAACAGGATGAGTATTGACGCTGCGAATGAGCCAGCCAAAAAATTTATTGTTAAAAAGAGATTTGCGTGCGAGAAAATGAACTACTTCGGGCCATGAAACAGAAATAATAGGCGGATCTAAAAAGGAAGTATGATTCGCAGCCAAAATCGCCCCGCGAGGATAATAGTGCTCAAGCCCATATATTTTTAAGCGGTAAAAAACCTTGCCAACGATCCAAGAAGAAAAAAGAACTAGCCGATACAGAAATGTCACTCCCTTAGAATGCATCCAGGCAGAGCGGTTATTTTTTTTCTTATAATATTCCAGAATGCGGCTGACAACTTCACCCAAATGAATCTCCGAAGTATCGATCACATAAGCATCTTGGGGACATAAAAGCGGAGCAATGGAGCGTGTTGAGTCGATTTCATCCCTCTTGATCAGCTCTTGGATCATCTGCTCATGCGTCATATTTTTAACATCATCCGGCCGTTTTTCTTGCAGCTCAGAGAGGCGTCTTTCAGCTCTCACTTCAGGGCGAGCTGTCAGAAAGATTTTATATTTTGCATCCGGAAAAACCACCGTTCCCATATCACGGCCTTCAAAAACTCCACCTTGCTTTTTAGCAAAACGACGTTGAATTTTCCAAAGCGCTTCTCGCACTGCAGGAAGAGCGGAGACAGGAGAGACAATATTTGTTACAGCAGTAGATCGAATCACCTCTGTTACATCCATGCCATTGGCAAAATAACGATACTCACCCGTGATGATTCGAATTTCAAAACGCAAATTTTCAAGCAGCTCTTTGATTTGTTTTTCATCTGAGAGAGGTATTTTTTCATGAAGAAGAACGTACGCCACGGATCGATACATGGCCCCCGTGTCAAAGTAAGGAAGCTTCAGCTCCCTTGCAACCCTTTGCGCAACCGTTGTTTTACCCGTCCCTGCCGGGCCATCTATCGTTATAATCATATCGA
>JAGOLG010000088.1 GCA_017994195.1 Rhabdochlamydiaceae bacterium | reverse complement strand
CAGCTGTCCCAATAGCGCTCGTTGCACCAAGAGATGCGGCTGTCCTCAATATATGCCCTTTAGACACTTTTTGACCTACAGCTTCTAGACCCGCCATTCCACCCGCAAGGGTTCCAGCAGTAGATACCATATAGGCAACTCCTCGGTTATACTCCATAGGAGTTCCAGTCAAATAACTCAGAGAAGTGGTCAGTGCAGTCACAGTTAAAGCTGCCACTACACCTGCTCCTGTGGCAAGCATCGATTTATTTTCCGAGTCGGGCAACTTTGCCTCAGCAACTTTTTTTCCTACTTGGAATGCCACTGTAGCTTCTGGAAAGGCCGCTCCAATCATTGAACCGACAGTTTCACCTACAGCACCTTTAGTGCCTTCTATGATGGCTTTGCCAATGGTTCCTTCAGAAAAACTCGCTGCTTTATCGGCCCATTTCATCCATCTCGGAGTCAAATCTTCGTCATCCCGAGTGACACCGTAAAAGTTATTATAATCGTCTTCAGAAAAGAGCTCAGTCAGAGCTGGACCTATCTCATCATCCCATGTATCTTTTGCATCGATATAGTCATCATCATTGTCAATCTCATCCTGTTCTGCAGCCTTCGCTGATACCTGAGGTTGATTTGCTGTTTCCTCAATAACTTCATCATCCCACTGATCTGCCGCATCTATAAACTCATCATCATCTGAATCAATCTGGGTTGGCGTAGCAGCGGTTTCATTTGTTAATAACTCATCTTTGTCATGACTTGGATCAAGACCCATTTTTATATCGTAACTGGTTGGTACGATACTAGGCAGACTAGAAATTGGAGGAATCATAATTACACTCTTTATTATAAAGTTTTATAAGTAATATTTTATCAAATTAAATATTTAAATAACAAACATATAGTTAGTTATAATTATAAATAATTTATCTAATTCATTATCATTGAGTTAAGAATTAACCCAAGCCGCTTATTATTAATAAGTTACATAACCCTTTGATCTGGCACGACTTTCTTGCTAGAATGTTTCGCTTATGGAAATGGACAAAGCGTACAATCCCAAAGAAGTTGAAGATAAACTCTCCCAGTTCTGGGAAAAGGGTGGTTTTTTCACAGCCGATGCAAAATCTAAAAAAATCCCTTACACAATCGTGATCCCCCCTCCGAACGTCACAGGGGTCCTACATATGGGCCACGCTCTTGTCGATACTTTGCAAGACATCCTGATTCGGTGGAAGCGGATGTGCGGTTTTGAGGCTCTTTGGGTTCCTGGAACAGACCATGCCGGAATCGCCACCCAAACCGTTGTTGAACGGCATCTGATGAAAACCTATGGTAAGCGTAGAAGCGACTACACACGGGAAGAGTTTTTAGAAGAGGTCTGGAAGTGGAAACATGAGAGCCAGCGGCAGATTTTAGCGCAAATTAAGAAAGTCGGCTGCTCATGCGATTGGAGCCGCCTGGCCTTTACGATGGATGAACCCCGCTCAAAAGCGGTCCGTTTCATGTTCAAAAAGATGTTCGATGACGGGATGATTTATCGAGGCGATTACCTTGTGAATTGGGACCCTGTCTCTCAGACAGCGCTTGCCGATGATGAAGTCGAATATGAGGATAAAATCGCCACCCTCTATTACATCCGTTATCCAATCATCGGATCAGACAGGTATGTGGTTGTTGCAACCGTGCGTCCAGAAACCCTTTTTGGAGATACAGCCGTTGCCGTCTCCCCTCAAGACCACCGCTATGAACCTCTGATTGGAAAGCAAATTAAACTCCCTCTAACAGAACGGATGATTCCCATTATCGGAGATAATTACGTCGATCCTAAGTTTGGTACGGGAGCGGTTAAAATTACGCCGGCCCACGACCCGAACGACTATGCGATGGCAGCTCGCCATAATCTTGAACTTATCAATGTCATGACTCCTGATGGACGGCTGAATGCCCATGGCGGCGCCTTAGAAGGTCTTCCCATGGAAGAAGCCAGGCGGCGCGTTGTTGAAAAACTCAAATCACTGGGACTTTTAGAAAAATCAGAACCGCATCCCCACCGTGTTGGAGTGTCGTATCGTTCAAAAGCTGTGATTGAGCCATATCTTTCCAAGCAGTGGTTTGTCAAGCTTTCGGCTTTTAAGGAGAAATTGATTGATCTTGTCAAATCCAAACAAGTCTCTCTCCTTCCCGAATCTTATAATCACACTTATTTTCACTGGATCCACAACCTGCGCGACTGGTGCATTTCAAGGCAGCTTTGGTGGGGCCACCGGATTCCTATTTGGTATTCAAAAGACGATCCTTCGAAGATGCTTTGCTACGCAGAGGAGGGGATTCCTCCTGAAGTCGCAAAAAATCCTGACGCGTGGGTTCAAGACTCAGATGTACTCGATACATGGTTTTCCTCTGCTTTATGGCCTTTTAGCGTTTTCGGCTGGCCCGAGACAACTCCAGACTTTGAAAAATTCTTCCCCACTTCTGTTCTTGTCACAGGCCACGATATCCTCTTTTTCTGGGTTGCCCGCATGATGATGATGAGCGACTATGCCTTTGAAAAACCGCCGTTTAAAGAAGTCTTCCTCCATGGACTTATCTATGGAAAATCGTACTGGAGAGTTTTAAAAGATGGATCGATTGCTTACTTAAGCAGCGACGAGCGGCAAAAATACGACCTAGGCGCGCCTCTGCCCTCTGATATTCATAGCCGCTGGGAAAAAATGTCTAAATCCAAAGGCAATATTCTTGATCCGTTGGAAATCATCGATGCCTATGGAGCCGATGCGATGCGCATGGCGCTTGCAGCATCCACAACCGGCGCCCGCCAAATCGACCTTGACCGCAGACGGTTTGAAGAGTTTAAGAATTTTGCTAACAAGATATGGAACGGCGCCCGTTTTGTACTGATGAACTTAACTGAGATTGACCTTTCTACAGGCCTGGATCGCAATCTTCTCTCTCTCGAAGATCGATGGATGCTTTCCCGCCTTAACCGGATTATTGAAGAAGTCCATGGAGCGCTCCTCTCTTTTAGCTTTGATAAAGCAGCGCTTCTTGCCTACGACTTTTTCTGGAAAGAGTTCTGCGCTTACTATGTAGAGCTGACAAAACCCATCCTTTTTGGAAAACGGGGAACACCTCAAGAGAAAGTCAATAAACAGAAAATTCTCTTGATCGTTCTTTGCGGATCGATCAGGCTTCTGCATCCGATGGCTCCTTTCATTACCGAAGAGCTTTTCCAAATTCTAAAGCAGCGGTTTGAAACAAGCTCCATCCCAGAAGAAGCCTACCTCAAAGAAACACTTTCTGCTCTTCAATCTCCTGCCTGCGCAACTTCCCCTTACCCAACGATTGTCCATCCGACCGATTTAGATACAGGCATCGAAGAAGAGTTTATTAAAGCTGAAAGCCTTGTCCATGCTATCCGCAACATCCGTGCAGAAATGCAAATTCCTCCTGGAACTCCCTCATCACTTATTATCGTTGCCAAACAAGAACATCTTTCATTTGCTCAAAAACATGAAGGAATCTTAGCAGCCCTTGTGCGCCTGGACAAAATTGAATACTCCACGGTCGACATGCAACTCCCCTCTTCTTCCAATGCCATCGTCGGAGATTTTAAACTGATTCTTCCCCTTCCCGCAGAGCTGAAAGAGAAAGAGAAAGTACGGCTTGTCAAAGAGCAAGAAAAACTCATTGCAGAACAACATCGAGCAAGAGCCCAGCTCGGCAATACTGACTTTGTCGAAAAAGCGCCTTCTCATCTCGTTGAAAAACTCCGTACTTCCGTTACTCAAGCAGAAAAAGAGCTTTTTGAAATAGCGCAGAAGCTTGAGAGTTTGTAATCCCTTGTCACTAAACTTGAATTTTGACATCTTAATGGAATGCATCTACTTGCTGCTGAAAAACTGCATGAAAAACTTCCGGCTACACCCGGGCAAAAAGCTCGCATTGAAGAGAGCCGCAAGGTTATACAAAACCTCATCACGGGCAAAGACCATCGCTTAGCGCTCGTCTTCGGTCCCTGTTCCATCCATGATCTTTCGTCTGCGCTTGAATATGCTAGACGATTTAGAGCGCTGGCAGATAGCGTCTCTTCCCACTGCTTTTGCGTCATGCGGGTTTATGTTGAAAAACCCCGTACCAGCACGGGATGGAAAGGCCTTGTGTATGATCCTCATTTGGATGGATCCAGCGATCTGCAAACAGGCATTTTTTGGGCTCGAGAGCTCTTTTTGACACTCACAGACCTTGGGATCCCGATTGCCACAGAAATCCTCCATCCACTGCTCGTTCCTTTTTTCTCGGATCTTGTGAGCTGGGGATTTATTGGAGCACGAACATCAGCATCACAGCCCCATCGAGAAATCGCCTCTTCTCTTCCGTTTGCCATCGGCTTTAAAAACAGCCCCGATGGCAATATTCAGCAAGCCATACAAGCCATGGCCTCTGTCCGGCAGCCGCATCGCTTCCCCTCCATCAACTCTCAAGGAATGCTGACCCTCCAAGAAAGCAGCGGCAATCCCTATACCCATGTTGTTCTTCGAGGCTCTTCTGGATCGACGAACTATGATGAAAAAACTCTTGCTGAAACTGCAGACCATTTGAATCTAAATGGTTTTAAAAGCCGGATACTCGTCGACTGCTCTCATGGCAACAGCCAGAAGCAATATTTGAAGCAAAGACATGTATTTGAAGCGGTTTTAGAGCAGTACCTGCAAGGAAACTCTCCACTTCTTGGAATGATGCTGGAAAGCCATCTAGAAGAAGGAGCGCAATTTTTAACAGAAAGCCCTTCTTCTCTTCACTACGGCGTCTCCGTTACAGATCCTTGTTTAAACTGGGGCGACACAGAAGCGCTTGTCTTAAGGGCTTCCGAGCTTCTCTCATCCTCAAACGTAATCAAGTGAACCCTTATTAGATACTAATCTTCGCATCTATTTAGGTATCAATCAACTGCATTCCAAATACAGAAAACTCTTTCAGCCAGTCCATGTATTGATCGTGGATCATCTATCTTTCCGTCAACTCCTTTGATTTTTATTTCATCAAAAACTTGACTACTCCGATCTAAATATCCTGTATCTTGTTGGATTTGAGATAATGATTCAGGTCTAATAAAATATTGCTGAGGTTGGTAGAATCGCTTGTTAGGATCTAGTCTAAGCATTTCATGTCCATACTTTGTTTTGTTCCACATCAACTGAGGAAGGTCTTTAGTTTTTTCTGAATCTTTTAGTGCTTTCTGAACATGGCCGTCACAAATTTGGTACCATTGAGATTCTTTATCCTCTAGTAAAACAGGCATCACAACTGTCATAGGAGTTCGCTTTAACTTGTGTAAGTTAGAGCTCTGTACTAAAAAATCAAAAAAACTCTTTTCGCGAAGTGATGGTTGAACAAGAGTTACGATTTGGTGTCTCCCGGGAAAGCTAAAATTAGATCCTAACCAATTAAAAAACTCCTTTCCCTTTATATCCGTTTGCACCCATTGAATTTTATCACCACTCAGTCCGAAACTTTTCATTGTTAAATAACCAAGCTGCATAGCAGGTAAATTATAATCAGCTGCAACAATTTCTAATTCAATGTCATTTTTTTTAGAGTTTGCATAAATTTCTATAGGAATTTGACCATCAGCACACCCGGGAATTATCACCAAATCATTACCCCAAAATATTTTCTTAAATTTATCTCGTATCAGTTGCTGAAGAGCACTTCTATCAGACCATTGACTCACTTTTCTTCCATAAGGAAGATTTACAAAAGTAAAGTTATCTTTAAAATGCAAGAATTCATCGTTTTCATGAAATTTACCTACTTCTCTTATCGGAAATGAAGTCTTTTCATTTATTAGATCAATCAGATCTAGTAATTCCCGAGGAGATACAGGGTTAGAATTTGCAAAAGGATGGATTTGGTTTTCCGATAGAAATTGTTTTGCAATCGCAACTACTTTTTCTCTTTCTGAGCTTTTCAGTAATCTTTCATAACCTTCGAGTTCGCTTAATTTTGTAGTTGTAAAAAGAAATCTCCCTAATCTTGGTAGTAATGCATTATTCACTAATGGACTTCTAAACCCGATTTTTAACATTTCCGCACTCCTTTATTAAAATAGCACAAATTATCTACACAAAAAAAACATTATATCAAGAAAAAAACTTTAGTTTTGCAGCTTTCATATTATTTCTTCTAGTAAACACTTCTAAATTAATAAACTATTTTTCGAATCAATAACTTTTAGAAAAATCTATTGAAATTTTACCTAGAATATAATAGAATTCTCCACAGGAATTAGAAGTTTTTAGCCTTATAACCAAAAACAGAGGAGTATAAAATGTTTAAGATAGGTGCAAATCGTATGCTTATCAATCGACTATTCTCTGCATTTCCTTCTTGCCAAACAAGTAAACGATCATATATTCAAGTTACTATGAAATCAGATGACGCATTTAACAATATTAAATGGGATGAGCATTTAGCAAAAAAAGCAGTGGATTTAATTTTTAGCGAGAGAAAATATCCTGACTTTACTTCTGAAGAAAAAAAGATTGTTGATTCTTATCAAGAAAAGCTCCTTGAAGTTGATGGCGGAACCATTCTTCCAAATACAGGTGCTGATATAGAACAACAGGAGATACAACAAATTCTTTTGATGCGAAAAAATCTTAAGAAATAACCCTTTTCTCATTGGGTCCTCTGCACGGAAACTTTCATCTTTTTGTAATATCGCTCGTCTTAAGAGCCTCCGAGCTTCTTTCATCCTCAAACGTAATCAAGTGAACCCACAGTTGATGGGTCCATTCCCTATAGACT
>JAGOLG010000087.1 GCA_017994195.1 Rhabdochlamydiaceae bacterium | reverse complement strand
ATTGACTACGATGTCGATAGAACCAAATTGAGAAATAGCTTCCTTGACGATTTTTTGCAGTTCATCGTAATTTCGAACATCAACTTCGCGAGCAAGAGCCGCTGCTCCTTCGGCTTGAATCCCCTCAATGGTTTCTTGAATTTGAGCAGGACTGTCTTTTGAAATAGCAACGATATTGCAACCTTCAGCAGCAAAGCGCAAGGCAATCGCCTGCCCGATCCCCTGTCCGGCTCCCGTAATTAAAACAGTCTTTTTTCTAGTCTCAACCATACACCCTTTCTTGCTGCATATGTTTGTACCAAAGTAAAACGATTCAGTGCAATAAGACTCTTGTAGACTAAAATTAGTACGTATACGTATAATCGTAAATTAACCGAGGAAAATGTGATGTTTACACCTAGTTTGGGATTTGTTTTGCTCTTTGTTGCCAACCCTCAAAAGAGCAGTCTTTTTTATCAGGACATTTTTGAAATTAAGCCTGTCGAAGAATCCCCTACTTTTGTCATGTTCGCACTAAAAAATGGCGTGATGCTAGGGCTCTGGTCTAAATATACGGCTGAACCGCGTGTAGAAAGTCCCGCAGGCGCTTTAGAGATATGCTTTCCTGCAGACGACGTTGATGCGGTTTATGAAACTTGGGGTAAAAAATACGCAACCATTGCTCAAAAACCTACCGATATGGATTTTGGGCGCACCTTTGTAGCACTCGATCCTGATGGGCATAGATTACGAGTCTACAAACTCTCTCAGGAAAATAGATGACAAAATACTGGATCGGAGTTGCTTCCAAAGAGCATGTTAAAAGGGGTGTGACAGGAGGTTTTGCTCAAGTGTGCCACGGTAAACCGGGACCTTTAGAGCATATGTCAGAAGACGATTGGATCGTATATTATTCCCCTACTATAGAATTTGGAGGCAAAAATCGATGCCAATCATTCACTGCTATTGGCAAAATTAATGCTGGCAAACCTTATCTTTTTGAAATGAGTCATGATTTTATTCCTTGGAGGCGTGATGTCACATTTTCGGAATCGAAAGAAGTTCCGATCCAACAATTGCTAGAAAGACTGAGCTTTATCAAGGATAAAAAGCGATGGGGTTTTCCTTTTAGGCGCGGTTGTTTTGAAATCTCTCGTAAAGATTTTGAGTTGATCGCCAAGGCTATGGAGATCATCATTGAGTAAAAAGATCGACTTTAAAAAGTTAAGCGTGCATGCAGCTCCAAAGAAAAGCCCTGGTTTTCTTTTATGGCATATTAGCATTTCTTGGAGGAGTTCCATTGAAGCAGTTCTTAAAACGATGAATTTGACTCATCCCCAATTTGTCGTCCTTGCAACTTTGGGATGGCTCATAAGAGATGGGGATCTTGTTACCCAAACAGCGATTGGAAAAATGGCAGGGCTAGATCCGAATACGACGTCCCAAATACTAAAAGGTTTGGAGCAAAAGAATTTGGTAGAAAGAATGCCTTCCTCTGACGGAAGAGCAAAAAACCCATTTTTAACCTCTCAAGGCAAAAAAATCCTCAACCGATCTCTTCCTGCCGTAGAAAAAATCGACGCTAAATTTTTCAACACCTTAACCGCTCAGGAAATGAATTCCTTGATCGCAGCATTCCAAAAGTTGATCCCAGAACAGTTATAAAGTTCCTAAAACCGCTAAGTTTGAAAAAGCTGGCAAACCTCTGATCGATTCTTAGTCCTGAGCAGCCTAATCAAGTCTGTATGATGTTGGGAAAGAAGCCAATCAAGAAAATCAGGGACAAAGTGAACGTCCATAAAAGCGAAAGGCCCCAAGGTGGTCCTTGAGGCATATACACCGGTAAGGTAGCCCCGACCCATTTATATCCTTGATTATACGAAATTCATTATTTTCTTACCTATACCCTCCCATCGGATATTTGACTCAACACAAACTCTATCACCATGTTATGGTTTTTTAAAGGCATCATATGTTGATTTTCTTTGTAGCTCTGCAGATGATATTACTGTTCTTTATGTTGTTTCATGATTGGATTTCTGTGCCGCCGCTGAATGACATTGCAGCTTTGAAGTCGAAAGACAGCACGCTCTATCGTTTGATGGGATCGTTTATTAATGGCAGCCTCGTTTTGATTCCTTTGGTGCTGACCTTGTTTTATTACTCTCAGCCCACGATTCCATTTTACGTCGGCATGACAGTAATGGCTTTTTATTTGCTGCTCACAATCGGCACGATTCTTAGTTGGTGGATACCTTATCTATTTGGCAGTTCGCAAAAGCTCAAAAAACAATTCAGCAAATTTAAAAACACCCATCATTTTTTGCCTCGCCTCAAAGACCATATCGTTCCAAACACATTACATGTGATTCTTCACTTGCAAGTCTGGATTTGTCTAGGTCTTTCTATCTATTTCTTGATTACAAAAGCGAACTAGTAGCATCCTCCAATATATCGATGAAAACCGTTTTCTTTTTACTCATAGCTCTTTCGTGTGAAGCCATGATGCCTGAGCATCCTCATACTGACATGATACTGCATGGAATGTATGGCTCTTATCCCATGGGTCAGGATGCCACGGGCACTAGCTGGATGCCCGGTTCCACGCTAATGCCGGGCATCCATCGTAATCCCGACGAGTGGCAGCTGATGATCCATGGATTCTTGACAGCGGTTTATGATGATCAAGGAGGCCCTCGGGGAGGCCATAAGTTTTTTTCTGAAAATATGTTCATGTTCACTGCGCAAAAAGATTTTGGGAAAGGGACTTTTGCAGTGAGGAACATGATCAGCTTTGAGCCGGCAACCATCGGATGCAAAGGATACCCTCTTCTTCTTCAAACAGGCGAAACTTGCAATGGGAAAACTCCTTTAATCGATCGGCAGCACCCTCATGATTTTTTAATGGAACTAGCTGGAGTCTACACCTTCCGTTTTTCAAAGGAAAACTCTCTTTTTGCTTATTTTGGATATCCGGGAGAGCCTGCACTGGGTCCTCCAGCGTACATCCATCGCTTTTCAGCTTTTTTCAATCCAGAGGCGCCCATCACACATCATTGGCTTGATTCTACACACATCACCTTCGGTGTGGCAACCCTTGGATATGTTCATAATAGGTTTAAAATCGACACCTCTATTTTTACAGGAAGAGAGCCGGATCAGCATCGATGGAATTTTGACAAAGCGCGGTTTGATTCCTATTCCATACGCATCTCGGTTAATCCCACCGATAATTTAGCTGCGCAAATTAGTTATGGCCACCTGAAAAGCCCTGACGCTCTGAGCCCTAATGTAAATACAAATCGCACGACGGCCTCGATCAGCTACAATAAAGCCTGGGAAGAGAGCAATTGGCAAACCACTGCCGCGTGGGGGCTTAATCATAATACGCCGGGCCATAGCCTAAATGGCTATCTTGTAGAATCGGCAATTGAAATGAGAAGCCAGCATGTTATCTTTGGAAGAGCCGAATATGTAGCTAAAGATGAACTTTTCATTCCTCCTAATCCAAAAGCTGGACGCGTATTTAATGTTGGAAAAGTTGATTTGGGTTATATATTTGAGTTCCCATGCATCCCTTACACTCTGTGGGGCCTCGGGGTGGTTGGAAGCGCTTCGTTTGTTCCTAGCTCTATTAAATCATCCTATGGAGGAGTACCGTTTTCGAGCATGATCTTTTTAAGAATAGAATTAAAAGATGAATAATAAAGAATACACATGCCCTATGCACCCGCAGGTTGTTCAGCCAGCTGCAGGATCATGTCCGATTTGCGGAATGAGACTCGAGCTCAAGGTACCTGTAGCACACGATGAAGAAGATGATGAGCTGAAAGATATGAGCCGCCGTTTCTGGGTGGGTCTGGCTTTAAGCATTCCGATTTTTTTTCTGGCAAACTTTCATTCAAATAGCGCATGGATCCAGGCACTCTTGGCCACTCCTGTGGTGCTTTGGTGCGGCGGACCTTTTTTTGAGAGAGGATGGCGCTCGCTGGTGACAAGGCATTTGAATATGTTTACTTTGATCAGCCTGGGTGTCGGCGCAGCTTACGTCTACAGCCTAGTTGTAGCCTTTTTGCCTTCGATTTTTCCTTTAAACATGCGAGATGGCCTCTACTTTGAAGCTGCAAGCGTGATCACAGTCCTTGTCCTCTTAGGACAAGTGCTGGAGCTAAAAGCCCGGATCAAAACCAGCCAAGCAATTAAAAAGTTGCTAGGCCTCTCTCCTACGACAGCTCGGTTGATTCTTCAAGATAAAACCGAAAAAGACATCCCTTTAGAGGATGTCAAAAAGGGAGACGTTTTGCGTGTCAGACCTGGTGAGAAAATTCCTACTGACGGCGTTGTTTTAGAAGGAACCAGCTCGATTGATGAGTCGATGATCACAGGCGAACCTTTTCCAGTTTTGAAAAACACTGGTGACAAAGTCACGGGAGCGACATTAAACGGCAGTGGAAGCTTTATCATGCAAGCCCAGCGCGTGGGAGAGGAGACTCTCCTTGCCAGAATCGTTCAGATGGTCAGCGAGGCGCAGCGTAGCCGCGCGCCTATACAAAAACTTGCCGATACGGTCTCTTCTTATTTTGTTCCTGCTGTTGTAGCAGTTGCTATTTTGACATTTTTCATCTGGGGATTTTTCGGTCCGGAGCCCCGCTTCAGCTTGGGGCTCATCAATGCGGTTGCCGTCTTGATTATCGCCTGCCCTTGCGCTCTCGGACTTGCAACTCCCATGTCGATTATGGTCGGCATTGGGCAAGGCGCTCTCCAAGGCCTTCTCATCAAAAATGCAGAAGCCCTAGAGTTAATGGCACAAGTCGATACGGTTGTCGTCGATAAAACAGGCACTCTCACAGAAGGAAAGCCAAAATTAACTCAAGTCATCAGCCTCTCTGAAAAAAGTGATAATGAAATCCTTCAGATCGCAGCCAGCTTAGAAGTTGCAAGCGAGCACCCGCTGGCGCAGCCTATTTTAAACGCAGCTAAGGAAAGGAATTTAACTCTTCTCCCATTGAGTGATTTTCAAAGCATTAGGGGAAAAGGCATCACCGGCAAACTTGCGGTGGGCCCTGCCGCCATTGGAAATCAGAAACTTTTCAGTGAGCTTGGAATCGATTTTTCCATTGCACTTCAAAAATCAGAAGATCTTCGCAAAAAAGCCCAGACCGTTTTTTATTTAGCGCTGAATCAGCAAGCCATTGGAATCCTTGCCGTGGCAGACGTGATTAAAGAATCGACCTACGAAGCGATCCAAATGCTCCATAAAGATCACATTCGAATTGTCATGATAACCGGAGATAATAAAATCACCGCAGCAGCTGTAGGAAAGGCGCTTAACATTGATGAGATTGAAGCCGAAATCCTTCCCGAAGAGAAAAATAAGATCGTCAAACGGCTCCAATCAGAGGGACATATCGTCGCGATGGCAGGCGATGGCATCAACGACGCTCCAGCACTGGCTCAAGCTAATGTAGGAATCGCTATGGGGACAGGAACCGATATTGCGATGGAAAGCGCAGGTATTACACTCGTCAAGGGCGACTTAAGAGGAATTGCCAGAGCTAGACGACTCAGTCAAAACACTCTTCGTAGCATCAAGCAAAATCTCTGGTTTGCATTCATTTATAATGTCCTAGGCGTACCGATTGCTGCGGGTATTTTTTATCCCGCGTTTGGTCTTCTCTTAAGCCCTGTTATTGCTAGCGCTGCAATGGCATTCAGCTCCGTATCCGTGATCGCGAATTCTCTTAGGCTAAAGAACACAAAAATATAGCGCTTGCTATATAGTTTGTGGAAGTCAAAGGATTTATCATGCGCTTATTTTTATTTGTTGCTCTTTTACTTAGCCTTCCATGCACTCTTAAAAGCGAAGAGGCGGCAAATAGAACTGTTTTTGCTGGGGTTGTTGTAAAAAATTACGATCAGCTTATCCCACTCTTTCTAAAATCGATTGACAATTTGGATTATGATAAAAAACTGATTCAAATTCAGTTTGACCTCACCAGCACAAGCGAAGAAACTCAAAGAGCATTATCCGAATGGTCCTTGAAAAACAAAAGCTCCTACCAAAATATTACATCCGTTCATCATACCTTGCCGGATCAGCAAAGCTTAGAAGAAAAAAATCGATTTTTTGGTGAAATTAAAGATGGCTATTTAGCCAAAACAAAAGAACTCAAGACCGGCTATTGTTTCATTCTTTCATCTGATGTTTTTTTACTTCCCAGGACTCTTAAATATTTGATAAAGCAAGATAAACCCATTATCGCTCCCCTTTTAAGGCCGATTCCGGAAGCAGCAGATGCTTTCCGCAATTTTTTTGCAGATGTCACTGAGAGCGGTTATTACAAAGAGCACCCTGTTTATAATCCCATCGCTCATCGTCAATCTCTAGGAACTTTTAAAGTCCCCTGTGTAAGCTTCGCTTATCTCATTAAGTCTGATCTGTGCCAAGAGCTGAGTTTTACTAAAAATTTCTCCGACTGGGAGTTTCTTGCTTTTTCTAAAAATGCACGTGAAAGTCAAATAGACCAATATATCTGCAATGAAAGAGAATTTGGTTCATTTCTCCATTTTTACAAAGAGATGTCTGATGTCGAAGAAAAAGCTTTTACTCTCATAGGACCAGAACTTGAAATCACACCGGATTTATTCCATGCGATTTTATCGCCTCATTACCCGAACGATCCATCTCTAAAAGACTATGCAACTCAGTTTAACCTTCAAGATTACGCTCTCTACCGAGTCCAAAACCAAGATCTTTTCTATGTCGATGAGGTGAATGATTATATCAAAAACTACATAATCAAACAGGGACTTCGTTGGGAAGAATTTATTCACGATCAATTTAAAAAATATGTCAAGCCGGGCACGGTGGCGCTCGATATTGG
>JAGOLG010000086.1 GCA_017994195.1 Rhabdochlamydiaceae bacterium | reverse complement strand
GCGTCGGTCTTCCTCCTCAAGAGCCGGATGGAATCGGCGCTATTTTACTTCGGGTACTTGAAGAGAAACTTCATGAAGCTCATGCAGTTTCTGAAAAAAGCTACCAAGATGCAGTGATTGCGCTCGAGCAGCTAAGAGCGGCCGAAACGCTCGCAAATCAAGCAAGATCTCAAGATGAGTTAAGACGGATTAAAGCCGAAGCAATTGGTAAAGCGCACCACCTTCAAGCGTGCCAAGATCTTTATCAAGAGGCGCAAGAAAAAGAAAAGAGCATCGCCGGATTTCTTCCATTCATGATTGAACATTACACAACTTTTTTTAAGAGCTTTTTCCAAGAAGTTTATGATCCTGAGTTTGAAGAAGAGACGGCAGATGTTTATGAAGATCGCCGAGCAGGCTTTAGGCTCGTTTATAAACATGGCAGGACCGATAGCTCGCTTTGGACGCTGATCTATGATCAAGAACAATTTATTTCTTCGCTGGATGATTTTTTTAGAGCAACGGAAACTCCTCTAGCTCATTTCTGCAAAGAGCCTTTTGAGAAGTTACTTGTCTCAGATATGACGACAATCATTCTTCAACATCTTCATACGAAACCGTTTTTGGAAAGCTGCAAAGCAAGAGCCAAAAAACGAGGCAGACTTCCATGGGCTTACAGCGCCGGCGGATCGGTCGAACAAATTGCCTCTTTGTATTACCGAAAAGCATCTCCGTTAAAATCCGAACAAAGACCGATTCAGGATGAACTCGATCTTTTTACATTCATCATTGAAACAATGAAAGGGCTTCCGCCTTCTATTACAAACCGATTTGCAAAAGATAAGCAAGAGGCGTTTCTTTTTCAGTCGCCCACGCATGTCTGTTTGCTCCTGCCGGGAATGCCCACTTTCTATGAAGCGTGGAATGATCGAGGGTTCACATACACATGGATACGAGATGAATGGATGGGGCCTGCGCGAGAGTTTTATCTTAATCAAAAACTTTCTAAAGATGAGCAGCGAGAGCTTTATCGAAGAATTGGCATCGAAGGTTCACTGAAAGCTTCGATGACTCTTGAAGAATTTTCAAAAGAGCTGAAACATGTTCCCGAGGATGTTCTTGGATCATTTCTTTTTCAGACACTGCCGCTGATTCCTTCAGAAAAATGTAAAGCGCTTTTACAAAATGACAAGATTGCACTTCCTCCATTTTTATCATCGGAAGAACTTTTTCAACTCATGTACAAATTTTCAACGGATCAATCTCCTGACGAGATTAGAGCCCAGATGCGCGAGCTGAAGCTGGCTCCTTCGATTTTTCTTTTTGCCGACACAAACTGGCCCAATGGATATTTTAGTTTTGTAATTCATCCAATCACACTCAAGCTTGAAATATGGAAAACCGATCGAGCAGGAGTGACGGGAGCTCCGCTTCCTCTTGTTAAGACTTGGCTCGGGAAAGACGCTTGGTCGATTTTTTTAAATTAATCATCAAAGACTTTTCAATCCACTCACTCAGCGCTTCTTTGTTTTTCAGAATAGAATCTGGTACTTTCCAGTATGACATTGAGACAGGTTTTCCTGAAGCGCCGATGTAGGTGAACGGTTCACTTTTCGCTGCCTCATACTCTTTCATATTGGTTGCATCGACTTTAAAATAGATTGATCCTTGTGCTATGATCCCAAAAATCACACCCTGTTTGTAAAGGCCGTGCCCGCCAAACATTGCACGTGATTTAATTCCAGGAAGGTTTTTGAAGAAACGATCAAATTCTTTCATGCTTTCTCTTTATTTTCTAAAGACGCTAGAATAACAAAAATGAGATATTTATTCTTTTTGTTAATAGCTATTTGCGGCCCGCTTCAGGCTCTTTACATGGGAAATCCAGCAGAACCTCAAATCATTGACGATGGTTTTTGGATTTCTCAAGACGCTTCTTTTGGCCTCAAAATGGGATATCTTGGAGATCGTGTTGCTGATCGGAAGATGCGGGCAACTAGCCTTGGCCATAGCCGGATTGATAAGATGGCTCTCTCTTTTGATCAAGGTGTACTGACTTTTAATTATCTGGATCGTGTGGAGATTTATGGTACAGCTGGGTCGATGAATGGCGAACTTTCCAACCGTCCCCATTCAGATAATAAAAGAAGACAATATGAGACACATGATGGATGGACAGCAGGAACTGGAGGCAGATTTTTACTCTCTCAATGGGGGAAAATTGTCATTGGAATCGATGGAAAAATCCAATGGGGAAATCCAGGTATGAAGTGGATGGCTGTGGATGGCGTCTCGAAAAATACAGGCGGTCATCTTAAATATTGTGAATGGCAAGCTTCTTTTGCTCTCTCTTATACAGCCGATTGGCTCACACCCTACCTTGGAGTGAAATATTCCAATGTTCATGCATCAGTCAGCGGCATTCCTTCGGCGATTTTGCCACATGGGCATTTTAAAATGATCAACCGCGATCGGTTTGGGATGGCTCTTGGATGTACGCTTTCCCCTTGCAAAAAGTTTGACCTTTTTGCCGAGGTTCAAATGTTTGATGAGCAAGGCCTCTCATTCGGCGGCAATTTTAAATTCTGAATGGTATGGGTCTAAAAGGCGGCAGCTTGATTTGGGGGACATTGTTTATTTTAAATGTTCTATACTGCAAACATGTCGCACTGGGTTCTATGTTCGCACTAAAAACATAGAAGCAGACAATAACAACTACAAAAGCAATGGTTATATAGGTGTTATAGGGACCAGATTCGTTTTTAAACGATGAAGGTCCATATTCATTGATCCTCATTACAGGCATTTCAATTCTAAGCGGGACCATTCTGATAGATTGACGAAGATCTTGACGTTGTTGTTCCAAGAAATCTTGACGTTGCTGCTCCAAGATGATCTGCCAATTGATAGGTCCAACTAGGTCAGGTACAGAAAGATGAAATAAGTCCTCAAATAAAAATGGATCAACTCCTACTGCGGGATTGAAATCTGGCCGTGCCATGTAAAATCCTTACTTATTAAACATTTGTACGATTTGAAATTGATTGCCGTCTAGGTCTTTAACCAGTTGCATGCGAACATGGCCTGGAATTTCTACGATGTCACCAACGCACTGAGCTCCTTTCTGAACCATTTGAGCTTTTGTATGGTCAAGATCGGAAACGGAAAATGTCAAAATGGCATTTTGTCCTGGTAGAATGTTGCTCATTTCATGTTTTTTTCCAATCCCCATGCGAGCGCCATTTTCTCCTTGGAGTTCTGCCCATCCCATATCTTCATTAAGTTCCATAAGCTTAAGACCCACAACTTCTGTGTAGTATTTAACAGCAGCTTTAAAATCATCGACGACGATCCAAGCAAGATCCATTGATAGATTAGACATAAATACTCCTTTTAAATTGTAATGGTTTGTCCTAATAAAGGTGCTGTAAATGATAAGGGATCTACCTTTGCTTTGACAAGAACCATTTTAAGCTCATCAACAGGATCATCGATACCCTCATCTGTCAGGCGGAAGGTTCCAAAATGAATGCCCATGCTCTGCTTTGAGTGAAGGTCGAGATGGGCTTGAATGGCGTCTGCAGGATCCATGTGGGCATCTTTCATAAACCATTTAGGTTCATAAGCTCCGATCGGAAGTAAAGAAAAGTCCATGGGACCGAATTTTTGATGAATTTTTTGAAAATGATCATGATATCCGGTATCGCCTGCAAAAAAGATTTTAAGAGGCGGGCTCTGAATCACAAAGCCGCCCCATAACGCTTGGCATGTGTCCCAAAGTGTTCTGCGAGACCAATGAAGTGCCGGGGTGAGCGCTATATTAAGGAGGGGGGTGGCTTGAAAACTGTCCCACCAGTCGAGTTCAATCACACGAGTGCATCCAAGAGATCTAAGGAGGGTGCCGTTACCAAGGGGTGCGATGACAAGTGGGTTATTTGAAGAGAGAATCGCTTTAATAGAAAAAGCGTCGAGATGGTCATAGTGATTGTGACTGATCAAAATGATGTCTATAGGCGGGAGCGATTCTATGGTTTTACCAGGAGGAGTTTTTCTTTTGATGCCAAGCCATGGATGAGGCCCGATGCGGTTTGAAAAAACAGGATCTGTCAAAATCGTTTGTCCATGGATTTTTAGGAGAACGGTTGAGTGGCTGATCCAGGTAGCGCTATTTTGATTTGCATCAATTTCTTGGAGAGGTAAAGCCGAGAGATGCCTCCACTTTGGCCAGGCTTTTGGCTCGCTTGTCCATTTCCATTTGATAACATCGGCAAGGGTTTTGCTTTTTCCTTCCGGAATAGAAATAAAACGACCATTTCTAAAAGTGCTTTTTTCAAAGAAATCCATGCACATATATTAATGCAATACCGAATAAAAATGTCATGTTTGCAAAAAACGGATGACGGCTTTATACTTGCATGCTCATAATAAGGATAGGAGAGGACTATGAAACTATCTCGCCGGCTGGCTTTGCTGAGCGGAGCTGTTTTACTTACGGCAACTGTTCATGCCGTTGACATCGAAAATGAAGATATTCAATCTTTAAGAGATTGGATCAATTCAAAGCGGATGATTACAGTTCGCGAGCTTGGCGGACAACTCTCCATCAGCGGCGATGTTCATGCTGAAATGCAAGCAACTTCTTTGGTCAAAGATGGGGTGGCTCAGCGAGGACGCGGAACAGGAGAATCTAATAATCGCTATGATGTCGAATTCAACCTAACGATCGATTACCGAACAGAGAGATCATGGCTTGCTGCTCGCCTTCGCTTCGATAATGATGCCGGAATTTATAATGGTGATTTTGGAAGCGGTACAAGCGACAGAATTAAGCTTGATAGAGCTTATTGGGGATATCGGCTTTTGGACGGAGATCGCCATACGATGGACATCGATGTTGGAAGACGAGGTCCGATGATTGTAATGTTTGATTCCAGACTTCAATTCCTCTCAAACTTTGATGGAGTTGTGTTTAAGGATAATTATGCCATTGATGATGTCGGTGATGTGTATTATCAACTCGGTGTTTTTATCGTAAATGAAAAGAAAGATCAAGCCGCCTATGTGGGAGAAGCTGGAATTCTTAATATCGCCAACACAGGTTTTTATACTAAGTATTCTTTGATTGATTGGGATACAAAAGATATTGACAAAGCGCCTCACCAATTTGATTTTATTATCTCTCAGCTCACCTTAGGATATAAGTGGATCCCGCAGGTTTTAGATCGGCCTGTTGTAATTTACGCAGCTGGCCTTTATAACCACCGGGGGCGTCCTATTAAAATTTCCGACCATCGATGGGCAAATTTCGGCGGATATCTGGGCTTCAGCGTAGGATCTCTTAAACTTGCCGGTGATTTTGCTTTTGATGCAAACTATCAAGTGCTTGCTGCGCAATGTGTTCCTGATTTTGATGTTTCAGGAATTGGAATAGGCAGCAGACCAAGCGATAGTTTTTACATCCATGATGGAAAAAAAGTTGAAAACCGCCATAAAGCCGAAGGCAATGTGAATTATCGAGGATTTGAACTAACGCTTCAGTACTTAATTAGTAATAATTTAAATCTCTGGCAGCAATGGAGGCAGTCTATAACTCTCGATAATCATATTGGACCTTTCCGACGCTTTAAACAGTACGAAATCGATTTCATATATTCTTTTTAAAAAGCTGGTGAACTTTTTTCTTGTTCCTGGTTAAATCTTACTTCGGAGGTATCGATGGCCCACAAGAAACGACTTTTATTGATAGAGGATGAGGAAGATATAGCCTCACTCATAAAGTTGCAGGCTGAACTCTCTGGGTATAAGCTGCATGTGGAAGTCGATGGCCTTAATGGTTATCGCGCCATCGAACGAGAAAAACCGGATCTCGTCATTTTGGATATCATGCTTCCAGGACAAAATGGTTTCGACATCTGCCGTAAAATGAAAAGTAGTCCTGAACTTCGGAATATTCCAGTGATCATCCTTTCGGCAAAAGGAGAAGAGCTTGATATCATTCTTGGATTAGAGCTGGGGGCTGATGACTATGTTGCTAAGCCTTTTTCTCCTAAGATTCTTTTTTCAAGAATCAAAGCTGTTCTTCGACGTGGAAAAGATCCAGAAAAAACACCTAAAGTCATGAGCTTTGGAGATTTTCATCTGGAAGTCGATCGGTACTTACTTAGAAAAAATGATAAAAATGTTGCCATCACGCTTTCAGAGTTTGGAATTTTGAAGCGGCTTTTATCTAACCGCGGCAAGGTCCTGACGCGCAATCAGTTATTGGACGATATTCACAATGATGATGCTTTTATTGTGGATCGAAATATCGATGTACATATTGCTTCACTTCGAAAAAAACTAGGTCCTGACTTTGATTGGATCGAAACGGTTAGAGGTGTTGGGTATCGATTCCGCGAAGAGAAATCCCAATAATTAAAGAAAAGATTATCATTTTTATTGCAACTTCCTTTCCTTTTCGATAATAAAAGAATTAAAGGGGACGTGCATGCGCCAGCAGGTTACAATCATTTTCCTAACTCTTGTTTTTTTAACGAGTTGTGCAAGTAAGACAGGTACCGGTGCGCTAGCCGGCGCAGGTGTTGGTGCAATTGGCGGCGCTGCAATCAGCGGATCAGCAGGAGGAGCGCTCATAGGGGCAGGTGTTGGTGCTGCAACCGGTGCTATTATTGGAGCTGCCCTTGATGCTTCAGATCGAGAGGCGCTTGATCAAGAGAGCCCGGGAACAACCCGTAAAATAGATCGCGGAGAGCCTCTATCGACAACCGATATCAAGAAAATGTCAAAAGCGGGCCTGTCCGATGATGTTATCATCAGCCAAATTGATGCAACAAAAAGTGTTTTCTATCTCAGCAGCGCTGATATTATCGATTTAAAAAAAGCAGGCGTTTCTCAGAAAGTCATTAACTATATGATCCAAACAGGGAA
>JAGOLG010000010.1 GCA_017994195.1 Rhabdochlamydiaceae bacterium | reverse complement strand
AGCTAATAGTACTGATTTAGAGCTTGAGAGTCTAACCCCTCAGCAAGTACAATTTTTAGCTACTAAAAGAAAAGTGCTAACCCTTCTTAATATCCATTTCGTCTCAACATTAGCTTCTCTTTTTTATTCCATCTATGTAACGCTTCCGCGATTCTCATCTAGTATAACAATGATTAATGGAAAAGTTACTGAACAGACTGCACAGATCACCTATAACTTTGGCAAGCTCTATCGACATAACCCTTTTGTTTTCACGGCAGCCATGGTTGTTACTTTTGCTATACACAGTCTATGCATGAAGCGACAAAGTCAAATTGATAAATCGATTGAGAACCTATGTGATGAAAAGCTGCAAAACAAACAATTCATGGCATGTTTAGTTGAACAAAAAAGTCCGCAACTTTCCATTTATTACTGCACTTCTAAAAACGAAAAAGGAAGAGTTGTAACATCAGCGTTTGATAGTGAAACTAAACTTACTGATTATGTAAAGGGAACTTTGGATCAATATGCAGAAATTTTTCTCTCTTCCCTTTTGCCGAATAGAGGCTAAGTAAGCTATATCTTAAGAGTAGTAAAATAGATGCAAAAGTTTAGGAGAAAATAATATGGCAACTCATTGGTCGAATATCCAGAACCGAATTCCAAGTCTAAATCAGCTGCAAACTGAGCCTCAAGGCGACCCAATCATACCTCATGAGCCCATCAGAAATTTTGCGCTACATTGCATTGTCAATTGCGTGACGTTAGGGATTGGCGCATATGTAAACACGACCAAAAACGGTTTTAGTCATTCCGTTCAAAGATTCGTCAATTATGGGAACCTCGCTTCGTTAATTACTCTTGTTGTGCATTTTATGTACCGTCATACCAAAAATATGAACCAGCGTATTGAATCTATTCAACATTATACGAATAGATTAAAAGACAAGGAATTTACAATTGTGGAGCTTCTCGGTATACCACCCCAACGATATTTTTTCTTCAAAGACAAATTCGAGATAGCTAGTCGGGGTCGAGAGTATTATGAAACGTGCACCAGCCCAGAGTATCAATTTAAATTCATTCCATTTCACGAACTTATCCAAAGAAGGCCAGCCCAACCATCCTAAACCTGTTGCTGGACCTTACTATGAGCTAGGTAAGCCATTCTAGCCGTCATAAGCCCCTCTAATACCCCTTCGTTGTAGCGAAAGTAGGGGTTATTCTCTAATGCTGGGAAATCATTCGGCTGTAAAAGGTCATCCTCTGTCAGGTTAGGGATGATCGATTCAGCGCAAGTTTTTATTTTAATTTGTTGCAGTCTGATTAGCTCGTTAAAGATTTCTTCCATTCACGCCTTTTTTGAAAAAATGTTTTCATCAGGTGGGCCGACTCATCGGCAAGAACGCCGCTGGTCACTTGGACCGTGTGGATAGGATGAGAGGTGCCTAGAAGGTGAATAAGGCTGCCGCCGGCCCCTTGGCGAAGGTCCGGGGCTCCCCAGACGACGCGGTCGATGCGGGATGAGATAATGGCTCCTGCACACATAGGGCAGGGCTCTAGGGTCACGTAGAGGGTGCACCCTGTCAGGCGCCAATTACCCAGCACCTCAAACCCTTTTCTGAGGCATAGGATTTCTGCGTGAGCGGTTGCGTCAATTAAAGTTTCAACTTGGTTGGCAAAGCGAGCAATAATCTTATTTTCACATACCAAGATGGAACCTACAGGGACTTCCCCTTGATCAAACGCTTTTTGAGCTTCGATAAGAGCCTCTTTCATGTAGAATAAATCAGTCGTTTCCATTCTGAAAGAGGATCATACAAGAAAGTTAGGATTGATTCAATAAACCGTTTGCCGTATAATCATGGGATATATTTATAACGCTCTCGAGGAGATTTTCCGAATGTCATTAGATAAAGGCACAAAAGAAGAAATCACAAAAAAGTTCCAGCTCCATGAGAAAGACACGGGGTCTGCAGACGTTCAAATCGCGATTCTCACAGAGAGAATTACGGAGCTTACAGATCATTTAAAATCTGCTCCTAAAGATCATGGTTCGCGCCTGGCTCTCTTGAAGCTCGTGGGTCAAAGACGCAAACTCTTGGACTACCTGAACTCGACCGATACAAAGCGATACCAAAGTTTGATCACCCGCTTAAATCTTAGAAAGTAGTTTTGTAAGAGCTGCAAAGTCCAACTGGAATTGTCACATAAGGATTAAACGATGTTGCAAGGGATCACACCCGGTTCACTATATAATGCGATCCCAAATTTTTCTAACAAACTTGGAGCACTTGCATTAGCCACTCTCATATTTGAAAGGGTTTTTTGGAGTGTTAAGCAAGATAATCCACCAGGTACGAAAAGTTTTCTGATAGGGCTCTTCAAGGTCGATCAAATTGTGAATATTCCTTTAGCTTTTCCATCTCTCCTTAATCAGAATACCAGCGTATTTCTAGCACTAGTAACTTCTCTCCCTGTGGCTTATACTCATACTGTTGGTGCAAATGCCCAAAATGCTCGTTACCATGTCGTTAATTATGTCCTGGGCCAGTTCTTCAATATTGTAGCAAAAACAATTAACAGCTTTGTAATAGGCAAAATGGCTCATGAAGCCTTTTGTAAGGGTCAAAAACCGGGCGCTTTGATGGCGGCTACAACGGTTCTTGCCTTGGGACTATCTGCGAGCAACCTCTATTCCGACTGGAAAGACGATGCAAAGCTCCGTCGCTATAGCAGTAAACTTTTCTAAAAACATTTTGATTGATTTTATCCCCTTGCAAGCAAGGGTATATGCCTATATACTTTTTATCATAAAAAAGCCTTTTTTTGACTGAATCAATATTGGCCTTTGAACATAAGGACTCTGTGATGCTGAAAGAACTTACAAGCCAAATCAACCTCGGTTCATTTTATAATGCGATAGAAACCTGTGATCCTGAAACAGGGATCGGGATATTTGGATTGCTGCTGAGTGAAAGGCTTATTTGGAATTATTTAAACGACAGAGAGTCGACTCTTCTGGCTGGAGTTGGTAAAGTGATGGAATTTATCCATTGCATATCATCAATCCATTCACTTCATTCAAATAAGTCTCTATATCCATTGTATGCAGGTGCAGCTATTGTCATCCTTTATAATCATACGGTAAAAAATCCAGAAACCTCTTATAAACATCAACTTGGGTTTTCCATCGGTCGATTTCTTAATATTACTGCAAAAACTGTCAACATCTTAGCAATCAGCAAAATGGATTTTTACAAAGGGCCTAAGTCAAGCATTTCATTGCTTGTAACAATTTTTTCTGTTGGAATGTCAGGATGCAACCTCTATTCTGATTGGAATAGAAGCGCCAAGCTTCCGCGCTACTTTAACAATTAATTTTGAAATTTTTATCCCCTTGCATGCAAGGAGATATCCAGGTATATTTTTACCATAAAAGCCAGCGGGTCGAAATTCTTTTTGACGAAACGCCATTCAAATGAGTGGCCTTCCGTCAGAAAGAGCTCATCCTCTGGCTCACAACATTAAAAGAGGAATCATGAATAAAAATTCTTATACCATTTCAGTTGCCGGACGCGATATCGTCTTTGAAACAGGCAAACTTGCAAAACTTGCTCACGGATCGGTCACAGTCCGCTCTGGAGAAACCATCTTACTTGCCACTGCTTGCAGAGGCTCTATCCCATCGGATGAAACCGACTTTCTTCCGCTACGCGTTGACTATGTAGAAAAATCGTCTTCTGCAGGTAGAACCCTCGGTGGATTTATTAAACGGGAAGGAAAGCCTTCTGAAAAAGAAGTCTTGGTGTGCAGACTTATCGACCGTCCAATCAGACCGATGTTTGAAGACGGCTACGTCAATGACATGCAGCTTTTAGTCTACGTTCTGTCGTATGACGGAGTCCATGTCCCAGATCCGCTGGCGATTTGCGCGGCGTCTGCAGCGCTTGTGATCTCAGATATCCCCTTGATTAAACCGATTGCAGGTGTTCGTGTCGGTCTTGTCGATGGACAATTTATCGTTAACCCTACCTTGCAAGAGATGCAAAAATCGACATTGGACTTAGTTCTTGCTGGAACTGAAGATGCGATCTTGATGATCGAGGGCTATTGCGACTTCTTGACAGAAGAACAAGTATTAGAAGCAATCACCGAAGGTCACGCTGCGATTAAAACCATCTGCGAAGGTCTTGCAGAATGGCAAAAAGTAGTTGGCAAACCCAAAGTGCGTGGAGAGCTTCGCATTCCATCTGAAGAGCTCCTCAAAGAGATCCGCGATCTCGTGGGCGCAGATCTGGGAGCTGCCTTCCGCATCAAAGAAAAAACGCACAGAAACAAAGCTGTGGACCAAGCGAAAGAAAAAGTCATGACAACCTTCTTTAAAGAAGGGGAAAAACCTGCTCACTCTAAAGTCCTCGTCAAAATGGGCTTTAAGAGAGTCCAAGGCGACATCATGCGCGAAATGATCCTGAAAGAAAACGTCCGTGCAGACGGCCGTCGTCCTGATCAGGTCCGCCATATCGAAGCTGAAACCGGCCTTCTTCCAAGAACGCATGGAAGCGCCCTCTTTACACGCGGTGAAACCCAATCTTTGGCTGTCTGTACGCTCGGCAGCGAACAAATGGGCCAGCGTTATGAAACACTCGAGGGAGAGAATACACATCGATTTTATCTCCAATACTTCTTCCCACCATTTTCCGTAGGTGAAGTCGGCCGCATGGGGCCTCCAGGCCGTCGTGAAGTCGGTCACGGAAAACTTGCAGAAAGATCTCTAGCTTCCGTTCTCCCCTCTCAAGAACAATTCCCTTACGTCATCCGTCTTGAGTCTAACATTTTAGAGTCCAACGGCTCGTCTTCAATGGCGTCTGTCTGCGGCGGCTGTTTAGCGCTCATGGATGCTGGCGTTCCTATTAAACGTCCAGTGTCAGGAATTGCGATGGGGCTTATTTTAGAAGGCGATCATTTTGCGATTCTATCTGACATCTTAGGCGATGAAGACGCTCTCGGCGATATGGACTTTAAGGTCGCTGGAGACAAAGATGGGATCTCTGCGTTCCAAATGGACATCAAGATCGAAGGAATCACTCCTCAGATCATGAAAGCAGCTCTTGCGCAAGCAAAGCAAGGACGGCTCCACATCTTGAACAAGATGTTAGAGGCGCTCCCCAAACCAAAAGCCCATCTCTCTAAATACGCTCCTCGCATTGAAACTGTACAAGTCAAACCTAGCAAGATCGGCATTGTCATCGGTCCTGGCGGAAAACAAATCCGAGCGATCATTGAAGAATCCGGCGCTAATATCGATATTGATGACAGCGGCATTATCAGCATCACTGCTAATAATCCTGAATCGATTGAAAAAGCCAAAGAAATGATCCTCAACCTCGTTTCCGATGTTGAAATCGGCAAAACATACCGTGGACAGATTGTTTCGATTGTGGCGTTCGGGGCCTTTGTGAAGATCTTTGATAAGGAAGGTCTTCTCCATATTTCAGAATACGATCACCGCCGCATTAATAATCTCAATGAGGTTTGCAAAGTCGGCGACTACGTCGATGTCAAAGTACTCGATGTCAATGATCGGGGACAGATCAAGCTGAGCCGTAAAGCGCTCATCCCTCCCCCACAACATGCAAATGCCGGAGGGTAATGATGACAGGAATCACCTCTAAGATTCTTGGTAGCGTTCTGAGATGGGATTCTGATGACTGCAGGGATTTTATTATATTTTCCTGCACGGAAACAGCCTTTAAAATTTGTACGTTATACGGCAAAAAGTCATTCTTGCTTCAATCAGCTGAACTTTCCGAAAAAGATATGGCTGTTTTGAATCCGATTTTCAATCATCAAAATGCAAATATCAAAAGTTATATCAGATTTGGGGGTATAACAGGAGCTTTCTGCTCGGTAATGTTAAATTGGTACCCTGTTATAAAAATTAACCCAAAAACTCGTTTTCAGCTCTCTTCTTTTATAAACCACCTTTTTCTTGCTTTGAGTTACCCAGCTAGGATCACAAGCAGTATTTTAATTGGAAAAGCTGCCCAGCACAACTGGAATGGCCAAGATAAAGGCCCTATTAGTGTTGTTGTAACGACTGCCTTCCTAGCACTTTCTGCCTGGAACCTTCGTTACTCTGTGACCCATGAATTAAGGACCCCTAGCGATGCGAGAGTTCCTACAATCTATGAAATTTTCAATTTCCCACTAAAAGTTGCTGCAAGCCATGCAGCAGCAGTAGGCTCTCAATATCTTTGGAATAGGCAACTGTCTGGGCCTGTACGCACTGCAGTTGCAGGTTCTTTAATCGTTTATTTCTCTTTCTTCAATATTTTTCGTCAGAAGGGACTGCAAGGAGATGTAGAGCATAAAGTACAGGCTGTATCGCTGGGTGGTAAAAATCTTATAAAACTCAACTAAGATACAGCAAATCTTAAAGAGGAAAAATGTCGGCAAATGTAAACCTAGAAACAGCTCTCAGACTTTTTGCAACCGTTACAAACATCGGTTTTAATTCTTTAACAAGACTTTTCTATTCCTGCCTTAATCCGCTCATTGATAGAAAGGGCTTCGCTGCGACTTTTCATTATGACAGTAAAGTGACTTTGTATAATGCAGCAACCCTCTTTTTAGGTTATAAGATTGCACGTATAGCCTTGGATAAAGGCTCTTTGGGTAACAACCTACTAGGAGCAGGAGTTGCTCTGTTTATTCGGTCTGTCATGGAACAAACCTTGTCTATGAAAGGCGGTGCCAAAGCCTTTGTGGGAGGGGTCTGGAAGAATATAACAGGTCAAGAAAGCATTGAAAGCGCTTCAATCTTTGATAACACATTCTCGATGATTTGCGTTGCAGGTTCAAAAGCCCTAAGCATAAAGAAAAACAAAGCCTGGCAAGAAAATATGCTGGCCATTCAAGGGTACTCCATTCTAAAGAATTGGAGCAGGACTATACCAGATCTTATCAAAGCAATTCGTTAAGCTTGCTGAGGCTCTGGCATGTCAGGCGTTGCTTTAGGCTTTACCGGCTCAGGCGACTTCTTCTGCAGATTCTCTGACACTTTTAAGCGCGCACGTTTTTTCTCGATATCCCAGGTGCCTTCGATCATCTCCTTGACGTCATCTTTATCAAGCGTCTCGAACTCCATGAGCATTTGGGTCATGAGCTCGACTTTATCTCGATTTTGATTGATCACTTCGATGGCTTGTTCATGGGCCTGGTCTAGCATTTTGCGCACTTCTATATCGATCTGCTTAGCTGTTTCGTCCGAGTAGCTTTTTTCTGACATGTTATTCATGCCGAGATATTGGCCTGCTTCTTGACGTTCATCGTATGCTACGGTTCCAAGCGGACTCATGCCCCATTCGCAGACCATACTGCGGGCAAGACGTGTCGCTTGTGTGATGTCCATTTGAGCACCAGACGACATGTCGCCGACAAAGATCTCTTCTGCAGCTCTTCCGCCCATGAGGACAGCAAGTTGACTAATCAGTTCTTTTTTCCAGTAGCTAAGTCTGTTTTTCTTAGGCATGAAGTGGGTTGCGCCCAGCGACATTCCACGCGGAATGATAGTGACTTTGTCAACGGGATCAGTCGATTTGACTACGAGGGCCACAATCGCATGGCCTGATTCATGGTAGGCAGTTGTCCGTTTTTCGTTTTCATCGATCTCTAAGCTGCGGCGCTCTTTGCCGTATTTGACTTTGTCGACAGCTTCGCGGGCTTCTTGCGAGGTGACAGCTGCGCGGTTGCGGCGTGCAGCAAGGAGTGCAGCTTCATTTAAGATGTTGGCAAGATCAGCGCCTGATGCGCCAGGGGTTGCACGGGCAATGTCCATCAGGTCAACAGATGGGTCGAGCTTGATTTTTCTTGCATGGACTTTAAGGATTTCGAAGCGTCCTTTGATATCAGGAAGATCGATAATGACGCGTCTATCAAACCGTCCGGGTCTTAAAAGAGCTTTATCAAGAACGTCGGGCCTGTTGGTTGCGGCGATTAAGATAATTCCTTCTGTCGGATCAAATCCATCCATCTCAACGAGGAGCTGGTTTAAGGTTTGTTCCCGTTCATCATGACCTCCGCCGATGCCTGCTCCGCGGTGGCGGCCGACAGCGTCGATTTCATCCATGAAGATGATGCAAGGAGCATATTTGCGAGCTTCGTTGAACATGTCGCGGATGCGGCTTGCTCCAACTCCAACAAACATCTCAACGAAATCAGATCCGGAGATGAAGAAGAATGGGCGGTCGGCCTCGCCTGCAACGGCTTTTGCAATCAGCGTTTTACCGGTTCCTGGAGCTCCAATACAGAGTACTCCTTTAGGGATGCGGGCGCCGAGCGCTGTGAACTTACCTGGGTCTTTTAAAAATTCGACAATCTCTTGAAGCTCTTCTTTGGCTTCATCGCAGCCGGCAACATCTTTAAAGGTAAGCTTGTTGCGCTCTTTTGTGAGCATCTTTGCAGGAGATTTACCAAAGTTCATCGCGCTATTGCCAACGCCTTTCATTTGGCGGGCAAAAATAAAGTAGAACAGGAATCCTAAAAGAAGGAATGGGAGAATTGTGAATAAGACTCCGAGATAGTTCGGCGAAGGCTCTTCGCTTTTAAACGTTTTATCTAAAACGAGCGTGCGGGGTTGGTCAGGCACTTTAAAGACAGTCCCCTTATTAGAAGGGAACGCATCCCACTCTTTTTTCGCTTGAGTAAACCATTGTGTGAACGCTTCTGGATTTTGTTTTTCCAAAGCGCGAGTGGATAGCTCTTGGTTATTGAAAAACCAAGTGACACTTGCGACGGCCTCGCGGGCTTTATCAAGCTGAATATCGTTCTTTGAGAGGTCTTCTGAGACTTGCGAGAGCTGCACGACATCGCCCAAATAGCTTCTCACTGAGCGCAACTGAACAAGACGTGCGTTATCTTGCTCGGTATTAAGCTGATTTACAATTGCTTGGAGCTGTGAAAGGACATTAGAGTAGACAACCAGCTGCTCTTGATTAGAGGCGGCAGGGACAGCGAGCATTTGGTCGAGTGATTTGAGCTGCTGTTTCATCGGCTCGCTTCCAATTCCTAAGGTGGGAGATTTAAACCCTACGAGGAGAGTGCTGAGCTCTTTGCCGTATTCAGTCAGGTCGTTTGCAGAGGGTGGGAACTCTTTTTGGAGCGTCGTAAGAGAAGTGATCGGCTTATCGGAGAGAGTTTTCAGAACGATGCCGTTTTCTCGCTCAGGCGTGTCATACATCGGAGTGACAATCCAATAGCCATGCGATGGAAGTGAAATGCCGCTTAAATGGAGGAACCAGTCGGCTGATTCCAAAACACCTTTTTGAAGTCCTGAAAGGTCGCTTTGAATGCGCCCTTGACTTTCTGTGAGTTCATTGTGTCTATTGAGAAAGTCTAAATATTTGAAGCGGGCTTTAGCATCATCGGTTATCCGGTCACGGAACTTACCGGTAAGCGTCACGAGGTTGTCATTTTGAGCAATCTTGCGGCTTTCGCTGGGCTGTATCAAATCTAAATCGACCAGATGTTCGACCTGATGGCTGAAGGCAACCTTAGCTGTCTGGTCCTGGGATAGATTCTGGACTGTTAAAAAAATTAACAGCGCTGCGAGCAAAAAAATGACAAACCCACCTGGGAACCCTTTTCGTTGTTCGGGTTTTTGCTTATTATCGTCGTTCATGTTATTTAACCTGATGCTTTTAAAATTAAACCAGTCTTTGGTGTTTTCGTAAAGGAAAACACGGGGGACTCCCCTAATAACTCTGAGGCCCCTAGCGACTTAAATAATCATTTTGGATTTTTAGTGCAAGCTCTACTAGAGTCTCAGGATCTTGAGCCGTTATTTTTTTTGCAAGAACCGGAAGCTCTTCCCTGGACAAATGCACCCCTTGCCTCTTGCTCCACGATTTAAGAAAAAATTCCAAAAGCGCCTCATCGCAGACCTGGAGATCCGATACTTTTTTTAAAGATTCCGAGGCTTTCGTAAAGTGCTCTTCAAGTTTTTGAGCTCTTTCTCCTAGAAGACATAAATTTTTTACTATCGACTTCCCAAAGGCGGCTTCCAGCTGGGGAATAATCGATGTTCGAAACCTTCCCCTAAGATACTTTGCGTCTAAATTAGTTGGATCAGTGAAATAGGAAACCTTTCTTTTTTCCAGATAAGAAGTCAGCTCTTTTTTTGATACGGCAAGGAGCGGCCTCCATAAAAGGCCGGAGACCTCTTTCATGCCACCGCAAGATGGGAGGGATGCCCCTTCCAGCACTCTTTTGAGAACCGTTTCAGCTTGATCCTCCATTTGGTGCCCCAGAACAATGGCCTGCGCCCCGATTTCAGCGGCAATTTCAAAAAGCTGAGCATACCGTGCCTCCCTTGCCGATTCTTCCTTGGAGGGCACATCTTTTAAAGTCCGCAGATGAAATTTAAGTTTTAATTTCTCAACTTCCTTTTGAAGGATTTCTGCCTCGAGCCGGCTCTCTTCTCTCCATCCATGATCGATATGGGCGACCTGGATTTCAAGGTTAAAAAGTTTTTGAGCTTCAAATAAAAGATAGAGAAGTGCTTTGGAGTCAGGCCCTCCTGAACAGGCCAGTAAGAGAGGAGCATTCTCCTTCCAATGAAGCGACAGAAACTGTTTCAGTTTTCTAAAAGCAGGATCGCGCATGAACCTATCTCGGTATTCGTAAATTGTTTTTTTTGAGTGATTTTTTCATAACTTTAAGAACCTCATCGAAGGACATACTTGAATAAGTAGGCCGAGATGAGGTTCTTAAAGTTTTGAGAAAAGAACCAAAAAGGACGTTTAGCGAATATTGGGGTAGGTTCATAATTGTTTGTAGAATAATACCAGGATTGTGGAGTAAAATACACACTTATGCCGATACTGTGGCGATTTTTGCTTAAAAGCTATTTCCAAGTCTTTTTACTCTGCATGACAAGCTTCATTGCGGCGCTCTTTGTCATGCGTTTTAAAGATATTGCTGAGTTTGCAACGCTCGGCTCCAATGCGATGTCGATTTTCCTTTTTAGCCTCTACCAGCTCCCCTATGTTCTGCCACTGGCGATCCCGATTTCGTGCGTCATCGCTTCGATGCTTCTTTTTCAAAAATTAAGTCATTATCAGGAGCTGACGGCACTGCGTGCTGCCGGGGTTAGTTTAAGGCACCTGCTCATTCCTCTCATGCTGGGAGCTGTCTTACTCTCGGTCTTCAACTTTACAATCGTTGCAGAGTTCGGCCCTAGGTGCCGTTTTTGGGCCAAAGAACTGACATTTGAAATGACCTCGAACAATCCGTTTTACATCTTTAACAAGATCACCGACGGGAAGCTGACAAACGCCTATGTTGAAATCCGAACGCTGCGCGGAGGAAAAAAAGCCAAAGATGTGCTGCTTATTCTCAATAATAGAGCGCATCAGCGGCTTGGAATTATGACAGCTGAAGATCTCTCAATAGAGGGAGAAGCTCTTCTAGGTAAAAATGTCACTGTGATCTCAAGCGTCGACTCCAATATGGCTGAAGGTTTTGACCACCTCGTGATCGAAAATCAAGACTCGATGTCAACTCCATCTTCTAGCCTCTCTCAACTTCTTAAAAGCGCCAAATGGAGCTTAAGGCCCGAATACCTCTCATTCAAAGATCTTTTAATCCGCTTAACGCTCAGCCAAAAAAGCTTTTGGTCCAACACCCATGCCTTAGAAATGGCACGTAGGCTCTCTTTATCCCTCACCCCTATTGCCTTTACTCTCTTGGGTGCGGCTTTCGGGATGGAAATTGGAAGACGGCATACTCGCAAAGGACTTCTTTGGGCTGTTTGCTTAACCGCCCTTTATTTATCTGCGTTTATTGGGGCCAAGAGCATGAAGCATTTCCCCAAAACAGCATGGCTCCTTTATTTCATACCATTTATCATTATGGGAATTTTCTCCCTCAAGAGCTTGAAACGGATATCCAGAGGGATTGAATGAAAAAGTGGCAGATCTATTTTTACAAAGAAATTTCTAAAGTCTTTTTCTTCTTCCTGTTCGGGTTTTTCTTTCTTTATTCACTCATTGAATATGCCACCCACATGGATGATTTTTTTAAAACTCCAACCGTGAATGCCGCCTCTATTGTACTTTATTATGTGAACCAGTTTTTGAAGAGGCTCGATTTTCTCGTCCCAATGGCGCTTCTTCTTTCAACCATTAAGGTTTTAACAACGCTCAATAGCCGCAATGAATGGACCGTCTTTCAGGTTGCAGGCTTATCCACACGCACGCTCCTGCGGCCCTTTTTTGTCGTAGCAGCTATTTGCTCTTTGTTTCTATGGGCAAATTTCGAATTCTTACTTCCGTCTGCTCTTCAAAATATCGATGAGTTCCGCATCGCCAATTTCCATGGCTCCCATTTGGCCAAAAGAAGAGAACTTATCCATCTTATTCCTCTAAAAGATAATTCAAAACTCATCTATCAATCCTACCTTCCTGAAAGACACCAGCTCTTCGATGTCTTATGGATCAAAAGTCAAAATGAAATATGGCGCATGAAATATCTATCGGCTGATCCCACAACCCCTAAAGCCTACTATGTCGACTATCTTGTCCGAACTCAAGGAGGCGTCCTAGAAAAGAAAGAATCGTACGACTCCATTTCTTTAGCTGAACTCAAGTGGCATCCCAGAATGGCACGCAAAGGACTTGTGCCTTTTGACCAAAAGAAGATTTCAGAGCTTTTGCGGCTCTCTAAAAACCCCCAAACTTCTCCCTATGAAATCCCCCGCATTAAAACAGCCTTAAGCTTTAAAACCGCAGTCCCCCTTTTAGCTCCGCTGATTGTGATTGCACTTGCTCCCATCTGTCTTACCTTTTCTAGATTTAGGTCGCTCTTTATTATTTACGCGATCGGCCTTTTTTCCCTCTTTGCCCTTTATATGATGCTGGACTCGCTCTCCATCTTAAGCGACCATGGAATCATCTCGCCGCTTCTATCTGTTGTGGCTCCCCTTACACTTCTTGCCTCTGTCTTTGGATGGAGATTTTGGATGAAAACCGCATGAAGTGGAAACCCCTGCTGATTTCTTTCGGTGTGATTGCATTTCTTTGGATAAGCTTTTTAAGCCCATGGATCGCTCCTCTGTGGAACACTATTGACCTTGCGGTCTTTAAAACTCTCAATGGAGCGCTTGTTGGAAACACGTTTCTTCAATACTTTTGGGCAGTTGTCAATCACAAGCGCATGGATCTTGTAGAAGATGTGATCTTCCTCCTATTTTTCATCTGGGGCGTAAAAGAAGCGCCCAAAGAGCTCCGCTGGAAAAAAACGGCTCAATTCATCTTTGTCATCTTGCTAGCAGCTTGCGTTGTTTTCTTCATCAACCGCAACCTGCTCCGCTATAATGTGTTTATTCCTCGTGAAAGTCCATCTCTCGTCGTCTCCCCTTGTGTGAGGATCACCCAAGTAATCCCATGGGAGGGTCTTAAAGATGAAACAATCGCCAGCTTCCCCGGAGACCACGCAACAACTCTTCTTCTTTTTGGATTTCTCTTCTCTGCCTTTGCTTCAAAACGTCTTGCAACAGCCGCTTGGGGCTATGTTATCTTTAGAAGCCTGCCGCGAATTGTCGTTGGAGCCCATTGGCTCTCCGATATTGCCGTAGGGAGTGTGACAATCGCGCTATTCTTTGCTGCTTGCTTCCTGTACACCCCATTGGGTACACTGACGATTAGCATCATCGAAAAACTGAAACCCAAAAAGGCAGCGCATGGCATCGAAAAAGGGTCCCTTTGAACAGCTTTGTGAGTATTCAAGAGAAGTTACAACTTGGCATACACTCAGCAACCTCTTAGAATGGGATCAAGACACTTACATGCCAGAAGGTGCAATCGACTTTAGATCTGCACAAAGCGGCCTTGTTACTTCTCATACACATAAACTAAGAGTCGGGGCAAAGTTTAAAAAACTGCTCTCAGCTCTGATTGATATTGAGAGCGGCAACATTTTAGATCCCTCTTTGAGTTTTGCACAAAAAGTAGCTCTTACCGCCTGGAGACGGGATTACCTGAAAGAAACAAAACTCCCCCTGTCATTCGTTAAAAACTTTGCCGCCATCGCCACAAAATCAAGCTCGGCCTGGTCCCAAGCAAAGAAAGAATCCAATTTTAAAAAGTTTGCTCCCCATCTGGAAAAAATTGTCAAACTGAACCAGAAAAAAGCCGCCTATCTCGGATTTCAAGAAAGCCCCTACGATGCCCTTCTAGATCTTTATGAACCGGGCTCCACAGTAGCAAAACTTACTCCCCTCTTTGATTCACTTAAGGGCGGCCTCAAAGAGCTCCTGCTGAAAATCAAATCAAAATCATCCGTAGACATAAGCTTCCTCAAGCATGATTTTGATCCAGCCAAGCAATTTGAATTTGGTAAAATGCTTCTTCGCGAGATGGGGTTTAATCAAGAAACCTCCCGCTTGGATCTTACCTCCCATCCTTTTTGCACAACAATGCACCCCACAGATGTCCGGATGACAACCCGCATCCACCAAGATGATGTCATGTCCAATATCTTTTCTGCGCTCCACGAAGGAGGGCATGGAC
Source organism: Rhabdochlamydiaceae bacterium (assembly GCA_017994195.1). Taxonomy (GTDB): domain Bacteria; phylum Chlamydiota; class Chlamydiia; order Chlamydiales; family Rhabdochlamydiaceae; genus PALSA-1444. The sequence continues at coordinate 15,348 of JAGOLG010000010.1, read as the reverse complement.
TCTATGGAAAAAACCTTCCCGTGGAATTTTTCGGAACGCCTCTTGGCGAGCAGGTGTCACTTGGAATCGATGAAAGCCAATCCCGTTTTTGGGAAACGCGCATTGGAAGATCGCGCCCCTTTTGGGAGCGCTTCCTTCCCGATCTAAAAAAAGCGTTTCCGCAGATGAATGAGATCTCCCTTGATACATTTTACGCCGCCATTAATACAGTCTCACCCTCTTTCATCCGCGTCGAAGCCGATGAAGTCACCTATACGCTGCATATTATTTTACGCTTTGAGCTTGAAAAAATGCTTCTTGAAGGATCTCTCAAAGTCAAAGAGATTCCAGAGGCCTGGAGCCGTAAAATGGAAGAGCTTCTCGGCATCACGCCCCCAACAGATGCGCTCGGCTGCCTGCAAGACATCCACTGGTCGCTCGGTTACATGGGATATTTCCCAACCTATGCATTAGGAAATATCTATGCCGCCCAATTTTTTGAAAAGTTCGCTCACGACCATCCCGATTGGGAACATAAAATCAGGCAAGGCAATCTTGCCTTCATTCAAGAGTGGCTCAACACCCATATTCATCAATGGGGCCGCCAGTATTCTCCTCATGAACTGATCGAAAAAGTCACAGGAAAGCCTCTTAGTGAGAAACCATACCTCAATTATCTCACTTCAAAATATCGATAAACAAATTATGTCAAATAAATAGTTTGTTTAATGAAATAAAACCCTATTTATGCTAAACACTTTTAGCAAAAAAATTAAAATAGGAATATTAATGTCTTTTGCATCTACCACCCTTTCAAAATCGCTACAACCCTTTCTTTCCCAGCAGAAAGATACCCCCTTTACTCCTGTTACAATATCAGATACAAGCTCTCCACAAGAGGTTTCTAAAGAGCCTAGCTTTCACAAAACAATAGAACTAGATCATGGAGTCAGGTGTGCACTGCAGGAGCTAAATATGTCTCTTATACAACAAGCAATAGAAAACGTTCCATATGCACAACTGCTTTTATCATTCTTTACTTTGTCAGAACCAGAAACCATTGAAAAACTAGAGGCTTTGCCTCTTGAGCTTTTAAAAATTCTATTAACACCTCAAGAGAGCCAGCAAAAGCCCGTCTTAGATATTTTTGAACTCTCAGCTTTGCAAGGCCATTTTTCACTCCTCCGTTTTCTATTCAACAAAGGACGAGAGATTGGCATCAAACCAGCAGAGGATGGATCGGGCTGGAGCATCGCCCATTTTGCCGCTCTGCATCCACAAGGTAGAGACGCACTGAAAACGATTCCTGAATTACAGTCACAGGAACACATAGCTAATCGTTTGGGAGCAACACCGCAAGATTTTTTATTTTGGCTCTCCAAGCCAGATCCTGTTTCTCTTAAACTCTTCGGACCTCAATATCCAACTCTTACACCAGATGAGTTCTATACCTACACAGACAGCCATTATTGGAATAGACCTCGTTTTAAACCTGCAACACTCTTATATTTTGCTTTTACATCTCCAGACTATCCAAAAACGGTTCCCTATCTTTCCCATCTTCTCGGCCCAAAAGTGGACTCCTATATTCAAACGCTAAGGGATCAACCATGCAAACTTTTCATCAAAAAAATGCAGGGACCCCAAATACCCGAGCCGTTAAAAGGGCAATGGGAATGTCTTGCATCTCAAGATATTGCGCCAGGAGAAATTGTTGCTCTTTATACTGGTGATGTCTTAATTGATCTCTGGGATCCAATCAACCATAAGCATACAAAAACTGTAGCCCTTGCCGATAATCTCTTCATAGACGGCGCCGCCGGAGGAGGAAGCCTAGCAGAAATGATTAATCATGGGTTTCCTAACTGCGCCTTTTTTCCCCATCAGTATCGCGGTTTCCCATTGATGGCCGTCGTAGCTCTCGAGCACTTAAAAGAAGGAGATCGATTATTTCTTACTTATGGGAAAAGCTATTTTGATAAAATCGGCATCGAATACCAAAACTTAAATCAAAATGGGATTGATGCATTTCTCGCTGAAACACAAGAATTACAACTCACCTTTCTTCATCTTTCAGACAATGGAAAAGACCTCTATTATTGCGAGAATGGAGCTTTACGTCGAAAAAGATTTGAGACATTAGCTCCTGAATCAGTAGCCATCCAAGCTTGGGCAGGATGCATTAGAGTAGACTATCTTGCAAATTTTCATCATCATGAGATGGCAAATCGAATTGAGAAACTAAAATACCCCTGGCTGAAAAGGGATTTTTTTTCTAAAACTTTCCAATAGACCTCTTTCGAAATTAAGGTTCTATCGATTTTGAAAACGGAGCTGCCGTCTTTTCTCAGCATCCTCATACCGCCGTTTCTCTTCTACCGACTGTGGAAGAACAGCAGGGACTTCTACCGGCTTAAGATGGTCGTCTAGCGCAACAAAAGTAAAATAAGCAGAAAGAATATGGACGCGCTGCAGTGTCCTAAAGTCTTCTTTATAGACTTTGACCCCAATCTCCATGGAAGTTCTCCAGACACGATTTACAGCCGCTTTAAAGACTAAGATATCTCCGTGCTTCGCAGGAGCCAAAAAACGGACCGAATCGATCCCCAAGGTCACACAGACAGAGCCAGAGTGCCTTTTAGCAACAACCCCAGAAACACGATCGCATAAATCAAGCACACGCCCCCCAAAAAGAGTGCCGTAAGCGTTTAGATCGTTCGGGAATACGACAGCTGTCTGATCGTTGATTGCCGAATCAGCTACGTGTTTACCTTTTTTAGAGAGCGCCATACTCTCTGCTATAAAGAATCAAATTATTATTTTACAATAAAGACCGAAAAAAACCCGGAAATAGATTCCAGGGTTTGAAATAGAAATTAACGTTTAGAGAATTGTGAACGCTTACGAGCGCCGCGAAGACCGTATTTCTTACGCTCTTTCTTACGCGGATCGCGTGTGAGGTAGCCCAGAGGTTTTAGTTCTACTTTACGAGTTTCATCTTCGCTGAGGAGAGCTCTTGAAACGCCTAAACGAGAAGCAATCACTTGAGCCTCGACGCCCCCGCCTGCGACGCGAATAATCATATCGTATTTTTTAGACTCAGAAACTTTTTTAATCGGATTGAGGATGGAATCACGTTGGATAGGGAGAGGGAAATAGACTTCAAACGGACGACCGTTAACTGTCACTTTTCCTGTTCCTGGGCGGAGTCTCACTGAAGAGACAGCGTTTTTACGACGACCTGTACCAATAAATTCTTTTTTCATTTTATTCTACCGAGATAGGGTTTTGAGCTTGCATATCGTGCTTGTCTCCAGCAAAAATGCGGAGCTTTTTGAGTTGTTGACGCGCAAGACGGCTTTGCGGAAGCATGCCGGCAATCGCGCTACGGAGGATATATTCAGGCTTGCGGGCTTTCATCACTCTATAGGGAACTTCACGCAGACCGCTCATCGCTCCTGTATGGTATCTATAGATTTTTTGAGCTTCTTTTGCGCCTGTTACCTTAATTTTTTCTGCATTGATAATGACAACACCGTCTCCACAATCGACGTGGGGAGTAAAGGTCACTTTATGTCTTCCACGGAGGATCTTTGCAATATGCGAGGCAAAACGTCCGAGTGTTTTTCCGGAAGCATCCAGTATAAACCACTTGCGGTCATCGTTTGCTTCTTTTTTTGTGAGAAGGCGTGTCTGATTTTTTTTATTCATAGAGTTTTCCCAAATAATGTAGACAGCATACAGGCTTTACCGTTTTTTGCCAACAGCCAGTTTTACAAACGATTAAAATATTTGTTTACAATTCGAGCAATTGAAAAAGATCTCCTCATTCCTTAATATGCTAGGTTTTTCAGGAGTTTAGCAACGATGAGACAGCTCAATAAATTTTTCCTTAGGACTTACGGCTGTCAGATGAATGAACTCGATTCCGAGATCATGGTCGGACTTTTAGAGAAAAGAGGGCTCAAGAGAACCGAGAATGAAGAAGATGCCGATCTCTTGATCTTTAACACCTGCTCCATTCGCGATCTAGCCGAACGAAAGGTCATGGGAAAAATCGGCAAACTGGGCTCAAAACCTAAGCGTGCCTTGATCGGAGTCACCGGCTGCATGGCAATGGCCAAAAAAGAGACTCTTTTCAAAAAACTTCCCAATATTGATTTTATCATCGGCACTAACAACATTTCTGAACTAAATACCGTTCTCGATGATGTCTTAGAAACCGGACGGCCTACGATAAAAACCGATGATCAATTCGAAGAAAACCTCGACTACCTCGTCGCCAAGCGGGATGACCCTTTAAAAGCTTTTGTCTCCATCATCCGCGGCTGCGATAAGTTTTGTACCTACTGTGTCGTACCCTATACGCGCGGACAAGAGGTTTCAAGGCCGCCGGAGAGTATTTTAGAAGAATGCAAAAAACTGGTGGACCAAGGCTACAAGGAGATCACGCTCCTCGGTCAAAATGTCAATAGCTACGGCAAAGACAAACCCGAATGGAATGCTAAATTCCATGACCTTCTCTACAATTTAGATAAAATCCCCGGGCTTGCCCGCGTCCGATTTATGACATCCCACCCTGTCGATATCACAAGAGAGCTCATGCAAGCAGTCCGCGACCTTCCATCGGTCTGCGAGTTTGTTCATTTCCCACTCCAGGCCGGCTCGAACCGGATTCTGAAAAAGATGCACCGTGTCTATACCGTGGAACAATATCTTGAAAAAGTCGCCCTCTTTCGAGAAATCGTCCCTAATGTCTCTTTAGGAACCGACATCATTGTCGGATTCCCAACAGAAACTGAAGAAGAGTTTCAGCAAACCTACGATCGGTTTAAAGAGATCGGCTATTCCGTGGCATTTCTTTTTGCCTACAGCGCAAGAAAAGGAACACCTGCTTTCCGTTGGAAAGACGATATTGCAGAAGATGTCAAAAACGACCGCCTTCAAAGGCTTTTGGCTCTCTATGATGAAATCGCAAAGGAAGAAAAGAAAAAGATGCTCGGCAAGACAGTAGAAGTACTTGTTGAAAGCCGTCACGCGAATGAGCTTCAGCTGAAAGGACGCACACGTTGTTGGAAAAGAGTCGTCTTCTCAGGTCCTGACAGCATGATTGGTACGTTGCAGAACGTCAAAATCACAGGCTACAGCCACCAAACCCTTCTCGGAGAAATCATCAAATAAAAAGAGCTGGAAGAGAATCTTCCAGCTCTTAAAGAAAGCAAGATTATCTTGCTGCCATTTTGCTGATTGCAAGACCTGCAAAGAACCATCCGAAGAGTGATTCAATGATGCAAGAGATTGCAAACATGCCAGGGAATCCGAACCAAACCACATAGGGGAAGGTCGCCATAAAGCCCAGCAGGAATCCGATCACTACGATAAATACAACAGACTTGTTGAAATCAAGCCGTGTTTGGAAAAGGAGCCAAGATACGAGGCATGCTGCAATAACCTTTATAATAAGATTTGCTACAGCAGAACCTGCCATATTGGGATTCTTTCCATCTACTTTCACGGAGGCAAAAATAAAAGGGCCTTCTGCCATTTGCTTTTTTGCTTCCATTACATCATCTGGATTTCCTTTATTCATTGAAGGAATCAAATAAAGTCCGCTGACGGGAGCATTGTCTTTGATTGTAAATCTAACATCTTTCTCGTCTGAGAACCTTTGAAATTGATTCATTTGCCAAGGCAGGATTGTCCATGCAGCTGCTCCCCAAAGAAAGAGGATAAGACCGCCTATAAATCCGCACTTCATGATTTTCTGCACCATAACTAATAGTCTCCTTTGTTAGTGTGAGATTTCCTCATCCTAATCAAGCGTCATATTTCAAGCAAATAATTTAATTAGAGCAGCTCTTTGAACTTATTTTCATGGAGGATATGAATGTGAAGCTCCTTGGCTTTGTCGAGTTTGGAGCCGGGATCTTCGCCAACTAGCACATAATCGGTGTTTTTACTGACGGAAGAAGAAACCTTGCCTCCCCGTTCTTTGATAAGATCAGAGGCTTCATCGCGGCTATAGGATTCTAGCGCTCCTGTTAGAACAAAAGTTTTTCCATAAAACGGATGATCGGTGCGGGTGATTTTTTTGGGCGCTTCCGGTTTGACGCCGGCATCTTGCAGGTTTTTGATCTCTTTTCTGTTTGCGCTTTCTTTGAAATGACTCACTAAGGCAGCGGCCATTTTATCGCCAACGCCCTGAATACTCTGAAGATCGTCTTCTGACATTTCCATAAGTTTTTCAATCGATCCTGCTTCGCGAGCCAAGATTTCGGCAGTCTCTTCTCCAATGTACCGGATGTTAAGCGCTAAAATAAAACGTGCCAGAGAAACTTTTCGAGAATGGTCGATGCTTGTCAAAAGATTATGGATCGATTTCTCTTTAAAACCTTCAAGATGAGCCAGGTCTTTGGCTGTGAGTAAGTAAATATCTGAAGGTTCTTTGACGAGCTTTTTTTTCACAAGCTGCTCGACAACTTTAATCCCCAAATGATCGATATCCATAGCGTCTTTTGCAGCAAAATAAGCGATGCGCCGAATGATCTGCTCTTCACACCCTTTGGCATTGGGACATCTCACCGCCACTTCATCTTCGCTCCTAACAACATGCGCGCCGCAGGAAGGACATTTTGTCGGCATCTTCCAGCTATGGGTTCCATGCGGCCGTTTTTTGTGATCGACTGCAACCACCTTAGGGATAACATCCCCCCCTTTTTCAATGGTGACAAAATCCCCTTCTCGAATGTCTTTGCGCGCGACTTCCTCTTCATTGTGAAGCGTCGCTCTTGAAATCGTGCTGCCTGCTAAAAAGACAGGCTCTAGCTCTGCAACGGGTGTTAAAACGCCTGTTCGCCCAACTTGAACGGTGATTTCACGGATACGAGTCTGGGCTTGTTCCGGAGCAAATTTGTAAGCGACAGCCCATCGAGGGCTTTTACCTGTCGTTCCTAAAAGTGACCAAGCTTTGATGGGATCGACTTTAATGACAATACCGTCGATGTCAAAGGGAAGATGATCGCGCTCTTTTTCAATTTTATGTGCAAACTTCATGATGTCTGCAATCGATTCACATACAGCATGGTGTTTGGCAGCAAAAACAGGAAGGCCCCACTTTTTCAGAGTTTCATGAACCTCATGTTGAAAACGTATCTCTGAATGCTCAACTCCATAAAACACTGCTGCAAGCCCCCTTTGCGCAACTTCAGCAGGATCTAAAAGTTTTAAAGAACCTGCAGCGGCATTGCGAGGATTGGCCCACGGTTCTTCTCCTGCTTCGTCTTTCAATTTATTTTGCTTCTGAAATGCGGCATGCGGCATGAAAACCTCGCCGCGGATTTCAATTTCATTAGGAATATGAGATCCTATGAGCTCTAAGGGAACGGCCCTAATCGTGCGCATATTCGCTGTGATGTCATCCCCTTTTTTTCCGTCGCCGCGAGTGAGGGCTTGAACAAAGATCCCCTTTTCATATTTTACGGAAACTGCCACGCCATCCATTTTCAGCTCTGCACAAAAAGGAACTTCTTTCTTCTCCAAAAGTTTATGAACGCGGCCTATAAAATCTTCAATCTCTTCTTCTTTGTAGGTGTTATCGAGTGAAAGCATCGGAACAGTATGGGCAACTTGTTTAAACCCCTTCGTGATTTTTTCAAGCACGCGCTGTGTAGGAGATGTCGGCAAAATCCACTCTGGATGTTCGAGCTCAATGGCTTCTAATTTCTTGTAAAGTTGATCATAAGCATAATCGGTGATCTCTGGAGAATGCTCCACATAATAGAGCCGGTCATGGCGCTGAACCCCATGAATCAGCTTGAGATAATCACTTTTTGTCATGCTAATCTAATAACACAGATGCCACTTTTTTTGCCTTCTGAGAAATATGAGTGTGCGTTAATTATGGAGAATAGGTGTTATTAGGACTGCTTTCTTAGATCTGGCGAAAAACTGAACCTTATAGGAAGGCCTAGAAGGCAAATAGTTATACTGTCACCGATATTGTAACACAAACCTCATTCGAGACAATTATCAATCTAGTAATTAATGAAATCTATACAACCTCAACTAGATCAGAATAGTTTTTCAGAATTTTATCCGTTGTTAAAAGAGTTAGTGGCTCGCAAATTGCCTGAGCGATTAAAATTCTGTCAAAAGGATCCCTATGAATTCCCTCCAGTTGGGCAACTGTAGTAGCGTGACGTGCAGTGATTGGAAGCTCTAAAAAGTCACTTGAAGAGATGGTGTCGATTAGAAGTTCTATTTTTACATCAAGTTTTTTAAGTTTAATTTTAATGACTGCTTCCCAAATAGAAGCACTACTTACATAGACTTCCTCAGCATTTGAAATCTTAGATCGGGCAAACTTAGATAATTGTTTATCGTTTTTAATCCACCATAAAAAGATATTTGTATCTAATAGAAGTCTCATTCCACCCCCTCAAAATCTCTTAGCAGTTGTTCAGGAAGTGGTTCATTAAATGTTTTAGAAATTTTAATTTTTCCTTTTAGAACACCTGGTCGTCTTTTTGGCTTTTTTGTGATAGGACCTAATTTAGCAACTGGTCTGCCTGCCATGGCAATGATAACCTCATTACCGTGAATAACCGCGTCTATAAGCTTAGAAAAATGAGTTTTAGCTTCATGGATGTTAACAATCCTCATATATACCCTCTTGTATTGAACTAAGCTTAGTCTAGTCTATATTGAAATTCTTTACAACCATTTATTTAAGTGACTTGTAATCAAAATATTACTGTTTTATGACATCTATTAAATGAGCACGTTTAGAAGTTGCAAGGTAAGCAAATCCTAAGAAGCAGAATGCAAATCCGATCCATAGCACAGGAATGGTTCCGAGGGCGCTGCAAAGCAGCGTTGAGGTCAGAGGAACAATAAGGCCTCTGAGGCCGACTGTCAAGATATTCACTGTTGAAAAAAGGCTGCTTTCTTGTTTGCCGGCAAAAAGAGGCCCGGAAAGGTTCCAGCTCAAATGGCTGCCGGCTTGGGCAACTCCATAAAGAAAGAAGGCAATATAATAGAAAATGGTATCGTACGATGCACAAATCCAGGCTAGCGTCGCTAAAGCAAACAAAAAGTTAGCAATCGCTGTGAATCTAAAAATACCTTCATATGACATATTTTTGCGCCAAAAAGGTGTCGCAATAAAAAAACCGACCCCCATCCACACCAGCCGGCTAAGGAGCACGTCCGAGTGTGTGATGAGCAGGTCATCTGCGGCATAAAGGGTAAGCGCCGGCATGATGAGCATCAGACCAATTCCCCCGAGCATAAATCCCACCTGAAAGCGAGCAAAGTCTTTCCGCTGTTTGAGTAAATTCCAGCTGTCTTTCCAAGGAGTTAAAAAAGGATTGGGTTTCTTTTCGCTGGAAAAATCCGAGGTCTCTACGGGCACCCTTGCTTGTAAAATAAGAGAGAGAAGGGCCACAAACCCTCCCCAGAAAAAAAGCATCTTCCAGTTGTCCATATTGGAATCTGTCCAAGTCGCAAGTGAGAGGCCGATTGCCGCCCCCAAAAGACAGTTGAGCGCTGAACTCCAAGAAAAGACCGTCTCACGTATCCCTTGCGGCACGTTTCTTTTCAAGATCTCCATTTGTGCAGGCATTCCCCCTTTTTGGAAAAAGTGAAATACAGCAGCACCTAAAATAAAAAAACCTACATCGCTTACAAAAGGAAAGAGCAAAAAGGGAAGACGGGCAAGAAGCGACGCTCCCATCCAGTTGGATCTGAGCTTTTCCTGCTGCCTCCAAAGAGAGGCTCCCCAATAGAAAGAGAGCAAAGCAACAACAGGTTTTACCATGTTAAAAAGCGCAATCTGAAAACCGGTAGCGTGAAGATCTTTCCTTAAAATAAAAGGCAGAATCGCAATGAACCCCACTAAGGGCTCGCTTAAGAGACCTGATAAAAAAAGAGCTAAGCGTGTCTTCTTTGAAGCTTGGGTTTGATCCATGCCTATCAGTATACTAAGATTTATTTTTCAAAACGATCGAGAAATAATGTTTTACCCTCTATAAGCGATAAAGGTTTTTTGACTTCCTGCCTGATCTTTTGATTGATCCTAAAAGAACAAAGAGATTTTTGAATCGTCAGTGGTATTTCTCGGGTTTTTGCAGGTTTGATATAAACTTTTTTCAGCAGTTTTTTCGACCACTCAATGGAAATGATATCTCCCATGCTGCTCCGAAGATTGACAAGCCGTCCCGCATGAAACTCCGGAGGAAGATTGGGAAGAAGAGAAAAGCCCTCATCTTCCGTAAAAAATAAAGCTCTCAAAGCAATGTATCCTTCCCGAAGAAGAGCTAGCGGCGAGCCTTCGGCCTTTCCTTCTGGGCCTTCTTCAATGATCCCTTGAAAATCTTCATCGATAAGCCTGGGCGCCATGAGCCCATGAAAGCCGGTCTTGAAAAAAAGCTTGAGCTGCTTTGCAACCTCTGTTTTATCCGAAAACTTTAAAAAGTTTAAAATAGGAGTCTGGGCCGTACTTTCAGGAACAAGCTGTCCTAGCTGAAATAGAACAGGAACCATCTCTTCCATATTTAGGCGGCGCAAGACAAGCTCCCAATCCAGTTTCGTATGTTTGCCCAAAGATAAATGCTCTAGATGGTCGGTTTTGAACCGCTCTCCAATTTGGCGCCGCTTAAATCCAACAGCCGTTTTCCCAAAAACTTCTACATAACCTTTTTCTAGATCAAGCTCGAGTGTAAAACCTTCAACGGGACCTTTCCATAGCTTTTCATCCCATGTTTTTCCTGTGGAAAAGTCAGTAAAACGAAGAAGCGCTGGAAAAACTTGGACTTGGCAAGACGTCTCGGGAATGATGCAAAAAGTTCCTGGAAGGTGGCTAAAAGGCTTTAGTTTAGTCATATCATTTTCCCATAAAGTCCATCTGGACGGTTTTCAGTGCATAGCACTTTCAATGTTGTGTTGCGCGCGCCAGGAGTTTCTAAAAAAACCGGAAGGAAATTCTCCGAATGCCCAAAAGAAGGCTCTTCGAGAAGAACTGTCAATGTTTGACCGATATAGGCATCTCTAAGCAGAAACGATTGCTTTTCAGACTCGCGAAGAACAATCTCCTTCCTTTTTTGAATAATTTGCTCCGGAACTTTATTCGGATAAAGAGCTGCGCGCGTTCTTTCTCGTGCACTATATGGAAACATATGAACCTTGGCAAATTGAACTTCTTTCATGACGTCTAGCGTCTCTTGAAAATCGGCTTCTGTCTCCCCTGGGAAACCGACAATAATATCGGTTGTAAAAGTAAAGCGCGGCGATGCTTTTTTTAGCTTGTTGATCGTCTCTAAAAAAATCTGCTTCGTATATTTACGGTTCATGCGTTTGAGTGTGACATTGGAGCCTGCTTGTAAAACGATGTGGAATGAAGGACACGTTTTTTTTCCGCTTAGCACTGCATCCATAAGCGCATCATCCACCTCATCAGGATCAATCGATGAGACGCGTATTCTTTCAAGCCCTTCAATGCCATCGACAATGCGGATCAGATCAGCTAACTTCTCCCCTTTTTCTGTTGCAAAGTCACCGATATTGATGCCTGTGAGAACGACTTCTTTATACCCATTTTTGACAAGGCCCTCGATTTCCTGGACAATGTCAGCTAACGGTCTAGAGCGTGATCTACCTCTGACATAGGGAATGATACAGTAGGTGCAAAACGAATTACATCCATCTTGGACTTTGACAAACGCGCGGGTATGGGCTGCAAAATGATCGATCTTAAACTCTGGAAGATCGTCTTGAGGAAAAATTCTACTCAGAAGATTTTCTTTTTCTAAATTGGGCACCACGTGCGTGACCCCCTCAATCGACGCGATTTCTGCCGGAATCCTTTCGGCAAGACAGCCGGTAACGACCAGCTGCGCTCCGGGATTCTGGCGGTGAAGTCGGCGGATCTGATGCCGGCTGCTGCTATCGGCCCCTTCTGTTACCGTACAAGTGTTGACAATACAGATCTCGGCTGCTTCATCCCCTTGCGCCTCTTCATATCCAAGCGCTCGCAGTTGAGAGGCGTACGCCTCCGACTCATACTGGTTCGTACGGCATCCAAGTGTGGCGACCTTAAATTTTTTCTTTTGCATGGAGAAAGATTGTACCACGAATTCGATTATTAAGATCATAGACAAAATATTTTTTTAACTATATAGGAAAGGTAAGATGTCTCTTATCAGTGCAGCGACTTCCCTCTTCTTTGTGCTAAACTCTTTGGGCAATGTCCCCTTCTTTGTCGGTATTTTAAGCGGTTACTCTATCAAACGTCAGCGTAAGATTATTGCCCGCGAGATGCTGATTGCTCTCTTCATTTTACTGATCTTTAACTTCTTTGGAGAAGAGATTTTGAGCGTTCTTGGAATTAATCGCTGCGTCATGGGGATCTCAGGAGGAACGCTTCTCTTTTTGATCTCGCTCACAATGATTTTTCCAAAAACAAAAACATTGAAGGTTCCACAAAGAGAGCCGTTTATTTTTCCTTTAGCGCTCCCGGCGGTTGCAGGTCCTGGCGCAATCACAGCTGTCATGATTTACTCCCAGCAAGTGGAGTCGCCTCTTTGGATGGTCTTGCCTATTTTTGGAGCTTGGTTTTGCACGGCCCTTGTGCTTCTAGCTTCTTCGAATATTAAAATGTTTTTGGGCCAAAAAGGACTGACAGCGTGCGAAAGATTAGGAGGCATGATCATCTCACTGATTGCCGTTCAGATGTTTACGCAGGGGATTTTGGAGCTGGTGCAAAATATCCCGCGTTCTTAAGAGAGACATACGAAGCTGCACCTATGATGAGGTGGTCTTCTAGATGGATTCCCATCACTCTACTCGACTTAATAAGATGGCGCGTCATCTCTAGATCGGCGCTGGACGGCGTCGGATCACCTGAAGGATGGTTGTGCGCAAGAATGAAGCTGCTTGCTTTATGCCGAACTGCCGGAAAAAAAACCTCTCGCGGGTGAATGAGTACTTCAGAAAGTGTTCCCACTGAGATTTTTTCAACGGAAATAAGACGTCCTTTGACATTTTTGAGAATAACATAGAGGGCTTCTTGTTTTAGAGGAGCAAGCTCATACCGTACAAGTTCATAAGCTTCCTGCGTATCAACGATCTTTTCAGGAAGGCACTCTTGGAAAGCTTTTTGAGCAAGAGCCAGCGAGGCTTTGAGCTGAATCGCCTTTGCAGGGCCGATTCCATCAATCTCCATGAGCTCTTCTACAGATGAGGCGATGAGCTTTTTCAAAGAACCAAAATGAGCAATGAGCTTTGCTGCAAGATCTAGAACAGATGTTTTCTTGGTTCCTGTCGATAAGAGAATCGCTAAAAGCTCAACTGTTGATAGAGCATCGGCTCCTTGGTAGCGAAGCCTCTCGCGGGGCCTTTCTGAAAGGGGCAATTCTCTTACATTCATAAATAGGTTTTTACTTTATGTTCCAGCCGCGCAGGAATTTCAATATCAAGCACGATATCGTTCTCTTCATAGTCGCAGCTGATCACACGGCCTTCTCTCATCAACTCGCTGACAAGCGAATAGTGGCTTTGAGGGATGCGGAGATGAACTCTTTTTCGAAGGGCTTGGATCTCTTCAACCATCCTTTCGATGAGCCTGTCAAACCCCTCTTGCGTGAGCGCTGAAATCTGAACGGTTTTGGGATATTTGATGCGGAGCTTATACAAAATAGCTGTATCGAAGCAGGCATCGATTTTATTTAGAACAGTGATGATCGGGCGTCCTGTCGCATTCAGTTCTTTGAGAACCTCCATTGTCGCCTCTGCTTGAAGCTCTGCTGCAGGATGGCTGCAATCGATAAGATGGAGTAAAATATCCGTATAGATAGCTTCTTCCAAGGTCGATTTAAAAGCAGCGACAAGCGTATGCGGAATTTTTCGGATAAAACCGACAGTATCGATCAGAACTACCTCTTGCCTATTCGGAAGCGTATATTTACGAGTCGTTGTATCAAGTGTTGCAAAGAGTTTATCTTCGACCAGTACTTTTGCCTCAGTCAGGGCATTTAATAGTGTCGATTTTCCTGCATTAGTGTATCCGACAATTGCGAAGGAAGGAATGCCCGTGCGGATCCGTTTTTGCCGTTGAGTCTCGCGCTGTTTTTGCACTTCTTCTATTTCTTTCTGAAGCTGCACGATCCGTTTTCTGAGCATTCTGCGATCGAGCTCGATTTGAAGCTCTCCGGCGCCTCTTAAGTAAGCGCCTCCTGCGCCTCCTCCTCCGGCTGTCTGCCGAGAAAGGTGCGTCCACATTCTTTTAAGCCTTGGAAGCTGATATTTGACTTTAGCAAGCTCCACTTGCAGCCGAGCTTCTCTTGTCTGCGCCCTTTGAGCAAAAACCTCGATGATCAGCTCTGTCCGGTCAATAACAGGCCTTTGAAAAAACTTTTCTAAATTTCTCTGCTGATTAGGAGAGATTTCTTCATCGAAGACAACGATATCGGCTCCCTTTTCTTGAACAATGAGCAAAATCTCGTCCAGCTTGCCGGAGCCAATGTAAGTTCCTGCGTCGATTTTCTTAATCGGACAAGTAACTTTCTCTACAACACTTAAGCCATACGTTTCACAGAGCCTTTCGAGTTCCTTCAAAAAATCTTCGCATGCTTCCCTATCTTGCCCTGAGGAATAGGCTCCGATAAGTAGCGCTGTTTTGGCATCTTTAAAACTGTTATCTGTTAACATTCGATTGAAACCTCAAGACCATCATACGCTAGCTGAGCCTCTTGTGGCAATTCTAGATTAGTTTCTTCATGATCAAGCTCGTGCGAGATATGCGAAAACCATGTCTGTTTGGCTCCTACTTTTTTGGAAAACTCAAGCGCTTCTTCCAGTGTCAAGTGCGCATGCGAAGGCCTGTGCCTTAAGCCGCTTAAAACAAGCACCTCAACACCTTTCAGCCTTTCGAAAATCGAAGGGCTATATCCTTTTAAATCCATGATATAAGCAAACTTGCCTATCCGATACCCCGTCACATGCATGCTTTTTTGGAAATAAGAGACGACAGTCCAGGGAAGATTATTAAAAATGAGATCCCCTTCCTCTATATCGATGACTTTAAATTGAAACCTCGGACCCCCCACCACATCATCTCCGCTCCCTTCAAAAAAATAAGAAGACTTCCCCTTGATATCCTCATAGGTTGGCCTTGATAAAAGACAAGGCAGTGTCTGGTTTTTTAAGAAGTAAAAAACCCTTAAATCGTCAAGCCCTGCAATATGGTCGTAGTGGCCGTGGGTCAAGACAACTCCATCCAACCGGTCGATCCCAAACCTAAGAGCCTGCTCTCGAAAATCAGGCCCGGCATCAAATAAAAGCTGTTTTCCATCGACCCTTAAAAGACCGCTGGGC
>JAGOLG010000085.1 GCA_017994195.1 Rhabdochlamydiaceae bacterium | reverse complement strand
CCATTTCTCATCGATCAGAAAATTTTTTTTCAATGAGGCAAAAGCAGCTGCAGAGCTTTTTGAAGTCTATAAAAAATTTGCTAAAAACAGAGAGATTCTGATCCAAGATCTGGTAGAGACAAGAAAGATACTATCATCAGACAAACACCTAAAAAGAATGGACGTTGTTATTACAAAGATTCTTAAGCTTAGAGGAAGTAGTATCTTGTTCTGGTCTTATTTTAACTCTTTAGAATCTCCCAGAGATGAAATTCCGCGATTTGCTAACAATGCAATCAGAATTCTTTTAACAGAAAAGGATTCTTCTTGCTTGATCTTACAAGTAATTAAACGCATTACACGGAGTGAAATAAAAAACGAAAAACTAGATACTCTCTTTAGAGAAACTAACTTTTCCTCTGCTCTTTGCCGAGAATATGGAGTGCAGCTTTGGACAGAAGACTTAAATAATTTATTAAATACAGTCAAGCAAGCTTTGGATCAATCCGACCTTGTTGCTATTTCTTTGGATCAAGATGTTGTATCTAAAACCCCGGGGCCAGAAACTTTAGACGAAAAGCTAGATGAACATGCAAAACGTTTTAGCGAATTTGCACGCCCCATTATCCAGAAACTCTTCGAGCTCTCCCCTCCAAAAAATTTGCAGCAAATGCTTGTTTCCCGAAGAAAACAGATCATCAAATTTTTACGTAAGCATTCTTTGGAAAAAGAAGAAGCCATCCGCGCATCAAGAACGTATATTTCCGAGATCCTTCATCTAAGGCTTGTGAATGGGAAGCTGCTACTTATAGATCTTTCCCCTCTACCTCATAACGTCCTTGTCAGCTTAGGCAAGGTTCTTCAATGCCTGGCCAAGGAGGCCCCTTTTGGTTTCGAGAAACAAGAACCTATCTACGAAAGACTTAATCCATTATTCAGTGATTTTCTTGAGCTGCATCGCGAGTTCATCGATAGGTTTTCGCTGCCTATTCCTCCCCAACCAGATGAGTAGAATTTTCGCTCTCTTCACGCACTTTGCTGCCTGCGCGAGAACGGTGGCGGAGAACAAACTCAAGAGGATTGCCCGTAAATTTGTAGACCTCTCTAAATTTGCTGATGAGATATCGCTTATATGTTTCAAGCATGAGATGAGGATAATTCACAAAAAGAACAAATGTCGGAGGCTGCGTCATCACGTGCGTCATGTAGTAAATCCTCAGCCTTTTGCCTTGGATCATCGGTGGATGATAGGTCTGAACTGCTCTTTCGATAAATTTATTGAGCTGGCCCGTTGTAATACGGTCTGTTTGACCTTTTCGCACTTCTAAAATCGCAGGCGCCAATCGATCTATATGACTGCCCGTTTGAGCTGAAATAAATAAAACCGGACAATGGGCTAAAAAGCTTGCTTCAATTTTTAACGATTGCAGACAGTGCTCCATACGGTAGCCCTTCACGAGATCCCACTTGTTAAAAAGAATGATGCATCCTTTCCCTGATTCTTCAATCAGACTCGCAATTTTCTTATCTTGTGCAGTGAGTCCCTCAGGGCCTTCTAAGACAAGAATGCAAATATCGGACCTTTCAATGGCCTGCTGCGTCCGGATCGCTGCAAATTTATCAACTACTTCATGCTCAGCCCGCTTACGTCTGACACCCGCTGTATCAATCAGAGTCATTTCCACGCCATTGAGTGTCACATCGGCATCGATTGCATCGCGCGTGGTTCCAGCAATAGAGCTGACAACAGATCGCTCTTCAGAAAGAAGTTGATTGATGAGCGTCGATTTACCGACATTCGGACGGCCCACGATCGTTACCTTAATCCGTGTGGAAGGAGCAATCTCTTGCGCCACTAAATCCAACCCTTCCAGCGAGGCCTCTAAAAGCTCTGCTAAATGAAGGCCGTGCGTTGCAGAAATCGGCACCACATTTTCGATCCCTAACCGATAAAAATCATAGCTATTATCCACATGAGAAAGATCATCAACTTTATTCACAGCCAGCGTCACAGGTTTGCTCTGCTTGAGTAAAAGACGGGCGACATATTCATCAGCAGGCGTGACGCCTGTTTGACCATCGACAACCATGACAACGCTATCGGCCTCGTCTATGGCCATCTTAACTTGTCTCTGAATCCCCTCTTGAAAGGGGATATTCGGATCCAGCGCAATCCCTCCCGTATCGATCACATCGATCGGGCTTCCAAAAACATCGGCCTCTCCATAAATCCGGTCGCGAGTGGTTCCTTCTTCGTCATCGACGATCGAAATCCTCTTCCCGCACAGCCGATTAAATAGAGCCGATTTCCCAACATTGGGACGGCCGACTAAAGCTAGTTTTAATTTGTTTTTCACGCTGGGATCCTACAAAGGGGAAATAGTACCTGTTCTCAAGATAAACCGATATAAATTAAAATTTTTAGTTGCTTCGTTTTTTATTGAGCTCTTGGTCCTAAGGCTTTGAGCTCGCTGAATGCGATAATAAGGATCTAAGAGCACCTTCTACAACTGTGCGACGTGATTTGGATGGAATCTTTTGGATCATCCCAAAAGCCTTTTTAGCATCGAAAGAAGGCTCGATTTCAACCTCCGGCAGGCTTTTAAACCAAAGAGATTTAGCAGGTCTTAAATAAAAAACATCTAAAAGAGCCTTTTCCGGCGTTGCCATCTTCACTTGTGTTTTCAAGTCCAGTTCATAATCAAAGAAGAAGTCAGAAGAAATATGATGCACAGAAATTGTCGCAAGGGGTGTTTTAATCAGGCGCGTACGCGCAAGAGAGACAACAGTGATGATGCGTGGAATTTGATTGATCATCCCATGATGATAAAGAGCCGTTTGTAAAGAGACGTAACAAGGAAAAGGAGCAACTAAATATTCAGGGATAATTAGTGGATTTACTTGAAGATCGATGACCCATAAGCCTCTGGAAAGATGAATAACATGCTTTTCCATTGCCAATCTTCTTAACACTTGACTTGCATGTTCATTGCTAAGGCCCAGCTTATATGCAACATCACCCGTTTCCATAATAGGAATACCGACGCTTTGAAGAACTTTTAAAGCAGATAATAAATTCACTTCAATGACTCCAAATAATCCATGACTTTTATTTGAATTTTTTCCCAGACTTCCAGGCTATATTGAGACTGAAGATCGGGTGGAAAAAAAGCAAGCACCTGATCTTTAAACTCGCCATAGTTAATGTTGCATACATTTTCACAGGCTTTGTTTAAATATTGTCCATCTCCATCTTTGACTTCATAGGCATTCATCAAATGGAAAAGATCCCAAATATCTCGCGCTTGAGTCTCGGTTCTAGAAGCTAAAGCTCTGATCTTTTGCTTAAATGCAATTGTAGGACCATAGTGAGGCACAAAGATGGGATGCAGCCGATATGCATTCAACACGATAGCAGAAATCGGCTCAAAATCTACAGGTTCATCAAGCCCTCTTCTAGAAAACTCGATTTTCGTTGGAAAAATAACACCTGCTTGTGCTTTCAGTTGAATTTTCCAACGTTGAGTCGTTTCTGTTTGTTTGGGTTCAGATACATGGGCTATTTCAAGACCTTGTGTTTGTAAAACCATTTTTAAGCTGGGAGAATCAAGAATGGCATTCACTGTTTTTTGAAGTGTTGCCGACCGAACAATTTTTACATCCAGATCTATATCCTGCGAATATCGAATGCTCTCTAAAAAAAATCGCAAATTACACCCCCCTTTTAGGGCGTATAATCGCTTATCCAATTTTCGACCTAATTGATCTAGGAATGCTAGATGAAAAAACTCTACCTGCTGGACGGGGTCGTATCTCATAAATTCATAATACAAGCAAATGACACTAATGTCAATTAGTCGTATTATGTATTAATGAATAATTCCTATCCGTTTGATTATCAATGTCAAACGCTGCTTCCTCATAAAAACTGGATGCGCTCTTCAGACTTAAGGTTTTGAGCTTTCCCACAGCCAATTAAGAAAAGAGCGCCTATTCTTAGCACAAATCGATGCAAATTAAAATTTTTAATTGTTTTTTTGTATATTGATAATTATCATAATTAAATGTATAATATTACTTAATTATGAAAACAACAATTGATGCAAACAAAAGATCTGATTTTATATTTAAAAACTTCTCTGATTTAAATGCTCAGAGAATTGTTTCAATCGCACTCCCTTTTCTAGCCCTGAACTCCAAAACGGCTGCCCTTTCCTCTGTGGGCATGGGGTTTTATCAGTGCTATACCCTTTGGAATACAATTCCTGTTAAAACGACCACCGGGCATAAATGGGGTGATACTGTCCTTCTTGTTTCATCAGCTGCATTAGGGACTTATTTTCCAAAACATCAACTTATTTTTTCAAGCAGTGTGTTCTTTTCGACCCACCTCTATAAACTCTTGGCCAGTGATAATAAACCCACGACCCTCCTTCAAATCATCCACCAAGCCATCCACCTTTCATCTCTTTATTACAAAACGCCGGCTTGGATCGTTTTATCCCTTCTTTCTCAAGCATCACAAGAGCTCACTCAAGCCTATAAACAAGGAAAAGAAAACAAGACCCCTGAAATGATCGCCTCTCTTCTTCTGGCAGCAATCCGGCTGCACAAAGCCTCCTCATATCTCCCTTCGGATTTTGGTTTATTTAAAACCCAAAAAATTGAGCCACAAAAACTAGCAATTGATGATCTCACGGGTGATTTGGATGCTAAAATAGAAGCCAGGCGTTTTAAGATGGTTGATGCAAGTGGAAAAGAATACGATTTTGGATCGTATTTTCATGGATTTGGAAAATCTCTTGTCAAAGGAGCCAACATTCATTTTAGAAAAATTGTGTTAGAAGAAAATGGAACTAGGCGAACCGAGCTCTCATTCAGAGTCAATCATATTTACCATGAGCGTCTCAGACAAATAATCGACGGATTGAAACAATTGGATGAAGAGGGTCGGAAAGAGTTTGCTCGCCAATTCAAAGCGGATGGAGTAGGGGTCAATTACGAAGCGGTTTATATTCTGGGACAAAAAAACATGGGAAAAGGGTCTGCTTATAATGTTGATTTTGAGGGCTTGGGATCACTCACGATAGGCAATGAGCAAATCTATAATCTCAAAGATCATGTCAAGGTTACGCTTAATGAAGGAGCGACTCTTGAATCCTTCCAACATTTTCTTTCTATCTTTGGACTGGACGATGCATTACAAAAATCAACGGAAGATGACCTGGAAAAGATCAAGCTTGGGATCTTATTTAGAACATTCTTCCCCCATCAAGCTTACAACCTCGAAAAGGACGGTACTGTCTTTACTCTTTCTTCCGAACAATTAAAACAAAAAATCATTGAAAGTGTTCCAAAAATGGGTGAACTCTTTCAAAAACACACGATTGAACGACGGGAACTTCTTCCAGGCAATGTAAAATTTGGTGTTGCTGTAGATGGACCTCTTGCTCGACTCGGAGCCAGGGGATTGACGACTGCACTTTCTTCATTGAATCAACCTGGAAATGAAAGTCAAAAGGCAGATCAAGTAGTAAACATATTGAAAAATGGACTGCTATCCCAAGAGTTGCGAGAAAAAAATGGAATTGGCACTAAAGGCTTTAATATCGACCGTCACTATGCGCTGGGAGGAGCTCAGAGCGTTTATACACAGATAATTACACAAATAGATATTAATTCAAAAAGACGTCTCCGTACTTTTTATTATACTTCTCCTGTGCGGCTTTACATTTCATTAGATGCTCTCAATCAAGGCTCTTATCAAGGCGTTTTAGACCGGTGTGGTATACGAGGGGTACAAGAATATATCAATCGACCAACGATATTCGATCTTACTCACACCCTTGCTATGAACCTTCCTATTTTCCAACGTTTAGACTACGCTGGACATGAAATTATGATCCCGGATCGCATTCTTCCAGGATTTATCAAGGCTATATCTGTAAAATCGGAAATGATTAAACAACAAATTATCGAAAGAATGCGTGAGGAAAATCTGGTCAGAGTCGATCGGAATGGCCAAGAAAGCTATAATGGAATTCCTATTAATGAATTCATCCTTACAAAGCACTACTTGACCCCTCAACATGTCAAACACTGCTCTCCTCAATGATCTGCAAGAGCTGGATGAGGTCGTCGCGGCTTAGGGTTTTGAGCTCGCTTTGGTCATCGTAGCCGATGACGTCTTCGATGAGAGTGAGCTTTTTCTCAATCAGCCGATGGATATGCTCTTCGAGGGTGCCTCGTGTGACGAGCTTAAAGACTTGAACACCGCGACTCTGCCCCATACGATGGACGCGGTCGGTGG
Organism: Rhabdochlamydiaceae bacterium; assembly: GCA_017994195.1. GTDB lineage: Bacteria > Chlamydiota > Chlamydiia > Chlamydiales > Rhabdochlamydiaceae > PALSA-1444. The sequence goes on along the minus strand of JAGOLG010000085.1, from coordinate 759 downwards.
CTTGATTTTCTTTGGCAGGGTTCCACCATCTGTCGTAATGGATGACAACAGAGGCAGAAATGAGATCGATTCCAACACCGGCAGCTTGAAGGGAGCCGACAAAAACTTCGCACTTAGGATCATCGCGGAAACGCATGACTTGCTCTTTTCGATCGCGGGTTGATCCGCGGATGGATGAATACCCAATCTTTTCTGACTGAAGATAACTTTCAATGATATCAAGCATCCCTAAATACTGAGAAAAGACGACGAGTTTTTGGCCGCTGGCGCGCGTTTCCTGGAGGAGCTCGGTAAAAAGATCCCATTTGCCAGACGTGTGGTGGGTATAATCAGCAACTTGGTTGAGATAGAGAGCCGGGTGGTCGCAGATTTGCTTGAGCTTTGTTAAAAGCGCAAACACATGCATGTAGGGGACGGGTTTGGATGAATCGTTCAGTTCTTTATAAAGTTCTTCTCGAGATGCATCAAAAACTTCTTGGTAGAGTTTTTTCTGCTCATCGGACAGAGGCGCGTACGAAATAGTTTCAACTTTTTCGGGAAGCTCTAGGAGAACCTCTGATTTTTTTCGGCGTAATAAAAATGGTTCGATGAGGCGGGAGAGCAGTTTTTTTCGTTCTTGATCTTGTTGTTTCTCAATTGGGTTGACAAAGAGCTCTTTGTAAACGGTCTCTGTCGGCATATATCCAGGGAGCACGACATCGAAGAGGGCTTTGAGCTCGAGAAGATTATTTTCAATCGGTGTTCCGGTAAGGCCTATGC
>JAGOLG010000084.1 GCA_017994195.1 Rhabdochlamydiaceae bacterium | reverse complement strand
GTCTTAAGCTCTTCAAATGTTTTCGCGTGGAGATTTTTCTTCATGAGATCTTGCAGCCGTGTACCATTCACGATTCCAAAGAGAGGTTTAAAATAGGAAAAGTCAAGAATGTCAGATCTTTTAAGCGCTAAAAAGGTTTTCTCAACCACCGCCAACTCTTGCCCATCAGCATAGAGCGCGCCTGCCATCGCGCCTGCACTGCAGCCTACAATTAAATCGGGAGTGATGCCTGCAGCTTCCAGTTCCTTGATCGCTCCTAAAAGAGCCAGCCCCTTTGCTCCTCCCCCACCGAGCACGAGAGCAATATGAATCGGCTTTTTAGCTTCGAACGTTGGGATCGCCACGGCTTCACTTGGCGGCATATAAGCAAAGCGGCATCCCATGAGCAGGATTAATAAAAGTAAGCTGAGTTGTTTTTTCATGAGTAAATGTGAATGATTATAAAGCGAGATTTAAAAGAACAAAAGAAGATTTTTTGACCAAAAATATATAATAAAAAATTTACTACTTCCAGATGTACGGACTAAAAAAATCATCGAGATCAAAAAGAGCTCATACAGTGGATTTCCGCCAATTAGACCCTAATTTACACCTAATTGGCGCAAAGACATTAAATAGGCGTTACTGATATATAAGATTCTCAATGAGTTCAAAACGCAGCTTCATTTCCCTACTTACAGCCTTAATGCTCGGTGGATGCCTCCAACTGAACGATCCGGGGGCCCCGACTCTAGTATCGTTCTCACCTCCTGCCTCCTTGCGCCCGGAAGGGCCGATCGTCCTAGATCGTTTAGGGTTTGCGCTTGCTTATGACGGAAGGCTTAGAGGCGCCGGCTGGGTTTATGAGGAGCTGACGGCCTCTTCTATTGAAAATCACGCTGATCGATCGGAGTTCGACTTCATGGAAGACCCTCTCATTCCTTCTCATTTAAGAGCAACCAAACAAGATTTTGCGGGGTCTGGCTATGATCGAGGCCATTTGCGGCCGGCAGCCAATGCTAGATCAAATGCTGAGTTGATGAAGGAGACATTTTATTTCTCGAACATCAGCCCTCAAAACCCTCAGCTCAATCGAAAGTACTGGCTGAAGCTTGAAAAACACGTGAGAGATTTGACCAAGTCATTCGATGTTGTCTACGTGATTACGGGCCCTCTATTTTTACCTAAGAAAATGGAAGATGGAAAACGGTATGTAGTCTATGAGGTGATCGGAAAAAATGACGTTGCAGTGCCGACCCATTTTTTCAAAGTGCTGCAAGCTAAGAAAGGACGCAGCATCAAGACGGAGGCCTATATCATCCCTAACGAGCCGATTGGCAATGATCGCCCTCTTCAATCTTTTGCCACAACCTTAGAAAAAGTCGAAAAAGCAGCAGGGCTTTGTCTTACGAGATAACACTGGTGGATTTTTTGGTTATGAAAATCCAGCGGTATCGTTTTTGCAGTGATGTCTTGAATAGAACGTCCGGTAAATAACGTCTTGTCGAACTTGAACTTCCGTGAATTGGTGCTGAAAAAAATGACACCGCCTGGAGTCAGCCTTTGAAGTGCATGCTGAATCAAAGAGACATAATCCATCTGAATGTCGAAGATCTGATCCATTTTTTTTGATCGTGAAATCGTCGGAGGATCGATCACAATGACATCGTAGCTGCTGGCATCGTACTCTAAATATTTCAGGCAATCTGCACGGATGATTTCATTGTTATCAAGAGAAAGGCCATTCACGATGAAGTTGTCTCTCCCCCATGCTGTATAGGTATTAGAAAGATCAACGCTTTTTGTATAACGCGCGCCTTGTGCCGCTGCTTGAACACTAAAAGAGCAGGTATAGGCAAAAAGATTGAGAAGGCTTTTTCCTTTTGCAAGCGAGGCTACCATTTGTCTGGTTTCTCTATGATCCAAAAACAGTCCCGTATCGAGGTAGTCTGTTAAATTAATTAGAAATTTAACTCCATACTCAAGAACTGTGAAAAACTGCTCTTTATCGGCAACTTTTTCGTACTGCTCTATTTTATCGCGCTTTGCCCGGACTCTCCAAAAAATATCCTTAGATCCTGCTTTAAAAAGCTCCAGGAGGACTTTCATAATCTCATCTTTCAACTCATTAGAAAGCTCATCGCCTTCGTATGAGAAAAAATGAACGCAGAACCTTCCTGCATAAAAGTCGATTGCAAGAGGATATTCTTTGATATCCCGGTCATAAATCCGAAAGCAATTGGTCAGGGTTCTTTTGGCCCATTTCCGGACATGCTGATAGTTTTTCCGGATCCGGTTCTTGATCGGCGAGGTTTTATCTTCACCATCGGTGATTTCAGGTAGCGTAATTGTTGGTTGTGTCATTTCCGTTTCTTTTTCCGGCCTTTAGCATTCGTTATTCCACTCTAATATCTAGATACTGAAGCAAGGCCAAAACTTCCGGATTAGAAAACTGGGCCTTAGATAATTTATTTGTAAGAGGATTGATGGAATAATTGATCGCACCTTTGAAGTTTGCCTGGGTAAGGTTCGTATTATGAAAAGCACTCCCCTTCAAATCGGCTCCTGCAAAACTAGCTCTTGTTAAATTGGCATTGGAAAAATGCGTCTCTTTCAGGATAGAGTGGTCAAAAGAAGTTCCTTTTAGATCAAGATCTGAAAAGTTCGACGTGTCAATGAGGCATTTTGTGAACTTGAACGATAAAAACATCGGATCGCATTTTGTAAAATTCACACCGACAAGTTTACATTCTTCAAATTCAATGTTTTGAAGTCTGCAGCCGTCTAGCTTGACAAGGCTTAAATTACAGCCCAAGAACCTGCAATCTTGCAGCTTAGCGCCTTTTAAATCACTCTCTGTGAAATCGCAATTTTTAAAAGTAACATGGGCAAAGATTTTGTGTTTCAGATCCGAGCGCGCGTAGCTCTCTTTTGTAAAAACCTGACTTTCAATTTCTTTCAAATGGGACATGCAGCCTTACTTTGGATTCTTTACTCGGAAATTTGCTTGCCTACATCATTACATGAGGCACTGTCTCTTGGAAGCATTGATAAATCCCTGCCGTAGACGAGATAAATGCACTCGTCTTCGCCGCGGATCAGTGGAAGCTCTAGAGCTTCTGCAAGAGTAAACCAGCAATGCTCAGTATGTTCTTCAGGATTAATGACGACTTGGTTTTTAAATTCTTCGAGGTCATGGCCATACATGTGGTAAAGAAAATCGACTTCAGGATAGCGGATATAAACTTTGCCGAAGTATTTGAGAGGTTTACCAGCTAAATCTATGCCGGTTTCTTCAAAGACCTCACGTAAAACGGCATGATCGGCATTTTCACCCTTTTCGACTTTCCCTCCTGGAACTCCCCATTTGCTTCCTTCGGATTTGTGTGGCAGGCGCTTCAGGAATAATACGTTATCATTTACCGTTAAAAAACAGCCAACAATCTCAACCTTAGGATTAAAATTTTCTGGAAGCTGCTGGAATACAAGCTTACCGCGCGCCCTGTTCATAAAACTCATTATAGACAAAAAGCAATATTCTACAAACTTCATCGGGGGTAAAAGTTCTCCAGAGACTGGGAACACTTCGAACTTTTGACTGGCTAAGTCTCTCGCAATTAATCGCTTAATTTTCACTTGAAACAATGTATCCCATAAGATACAATAAGGTCGTATGGACGAGATTGAAAAAGTGGAAAATAAAGAGGCTTACTGGACTATTTGTCCGAAATGTCAGGGGCGCGGCAAAAAAAACTGTAAGTTTCGCAAGAAATCGAGACTTCGCTTCCAAATAGCAATGAAGGAATTTGAAAAAAATCAGAGTGAGGGAAAGCCTTCGGTTCGCCCTAAAGTTACTCAATATTTATGCGATAATTGCAGTGGATCTGGTTTGATTCCTGCTTCTAGTCGTCCCATAGCAGATTCAGAAAACTATCCACATGTAGCAATTATTGGTGCAGGCATAGGAGGCGTGGCGCTGGCTGTGGCTTGTTTGCATCGCGGCATTCCATTTACCCTATACGAGCGTGATAGCAGCTTCGATGCACGAGCTCAGGGCTACGGTCTTACCTTGCAACAAGCAAGTAACGCTATTAAAGGATTGGGTCTTTTCTATTTAAAAGACGGGGGTAATTCTACACGCCATGTAGTACATACTACAGAAGGAAAAGAAATTACTGAATGGGGGTTGAGAACGCATTCAAACATTAAAAAGTCTCCAAAGCGTAGAAATGTGCATATCCCGCGACAGGCCTTACGATTAGCGTTGCTTGAACAATTGGGCGGGCATGATACCGTGCAGTGGGGGCACCGCTTAATTGGTTTTAAACAATGTGAAGATAAAAGTGTTAATCTAAGCTTTCAAGTTAACAAAGAGATAAAGAATGTTAAGGCAGATTTGGTGGTGGGTGCCGATGGTATTCGTAGCGTTGTGCGAAGCTTGTTGATTGGTGAGGATATTACTCCTTTACGTTACCTGGGTTATGTGGTGATTTTGGGTATTTGTTCTTTAAAAGCTCTTCAGGGTGTTGAGAGTTCTTTGCTTGACTCAGCCACCGTGTTCCAAACCGTTAATGGCAATGAGCGAATCTACATGATGCCCTACTCGTCAGATTCAGTAATGTGGCAACTTAGTTTCCCCATGCCCGAAGAAGAAGCTAAGGCCTTGAGTGCCCGAGGAGCTCAGGCACTTAAAGAAGAAGCGTGTCGTAGAACACAGTGGCATAAGCCCATTCCTCAAATTTTATCAGCAACCCTGCCGGCACAAATTTCAGGTTATCCCCTGTACGACCGAGAATTACTCAAGTCGGAATTATTGGAAAAAGCTGGGGCAGTTACTTTGATTGGAGATGCAGCTCACCCTATGAGTCCATTTAAAGGACAAGGAGCAAATCAGGCTCTGCTCGATGCACTGGCACTGGCTCGTAACATTTCAATAGCATGTACCGCCTTGTCTAAATGGAGAGAACTAGGGGTGAGAGAAACGGTACTAACTGAATTTGAAGAAGAAATGTTGGCGCGTAGCGCTTCTAAAGTGAAGGATTCAGCTGAGGCTGTAGAATTTCTACATTCTAAAGATGTGCTACGTGAAGGTGATAGACCTAAAGGACGGTCTTTACGAGGTAATAATCTGTAATTAGGCCTGAGCCTGATTATTATTTTTAACATATCAAAAAGTGTAACAAGATTTTGGAGATAGGCCATGGCAAGAAGTAAAAAACATCAAGAATCTCTTCTGGAGCAACTTCAAGATCATGATTTTGCTGTGGCTTATCTGAATGAAGCGCTAAATGAAAGCTTGAAAGGAGATGAGGAGTCTCAGAAGCTTTTTCTTAGGGCATTACGCAATGTGGCACGAGCACAAGGCGGGGTAGGTGCTCTGGCAAAAAAAGCGCATGTTGGCCGCGAAAGCCTCTATAAAACACTTTCCGGCACAGGCAATCCCAAATGGCATACACTTGTTTCTCTATGCGTTGCTATGGGGCTGAATTTACGATTAACTTAGTAAACAAACTGCGCAGGCACATACACGCCATTCTAATTTTAACAATAAAAAAAAGCCTCTCTGAATGAGAGGCATGCAACTCCGGATGCTGGTTTCGAACCAGCGACACCCTGATTAACAGTCATCCTTCCTACAACAATCCACAACTGACGCAATAGATAACAACAAGAGGATTAATTGTTTAGAGGTTTTTCCCTTTTGCTATGAGTGGCCATCTGTTGTGGCTTTTGGTTTCTCAGCATGGCAAAAGTGTGGCACAAATCATGAAAAATTAAGTTTTGATTCTTATTACCTAAAATAGGTAACATGTGCTTCAATAAAAATTGACAGAGGCCTAGAAAAGTTGATGTCGTGGCAGGTTACATTTGCGAGCAGGGCTGGAAAAGAAGCTAAAAAGCTCCCAAAGAACGTTAAGGTGCTTTTAGACACGCTTTCCTTAGAAATAGAAAAAGAAGGCCCTTATAGAAGAGATTGGCCGAATTACGGACCTTTGAGAAAAGGCCAGGGAATTCCTGATGGATCTTACCATTGCCATCTTAAAAAAGGGCATCCCACCTATGTGGCTTGCTGGCAAATAATTAATAAGGATCTAAAAAGAGTAGAGGTATTTTATGTCGGTACACACGAGAACGCGCCATACTAGTCGCAGTAGATCTGTAAAAAAGGCTTCTACGTATCGCCCTGCTAAGAAGAGAAGAAAAAGTATTCCTTGGCGTGAAGTTGCAAAAGAAAACATCAAAAAATACACAGAAACCGGACTTGCATTAAGAGGTGCCCGCCTAAGAGCCGAAATGACTCAGCAAGAACTAGCCGATGCTGTTGGAGCTCAACCCCATCATATCTCTGAAATGGAACATGGAAAGAGATCTATCGGTAAAGACATGGCTCATAGATTAGCTAAGATTCTCAATATGAATTACAGGATGTTTTTGTAAGAACTCAAGGATTAAATGTTTAGAGACTTTTATCTTTCGATATGGGTCGCCATTTGTGTACAAGTGTAACAAAAGTGAGGCATGAGAAGCTTCTTACTCAGTCCGTTTCAAACAAACGGACAATTAAAGAAATAATTGTATAAGAAAACTCCGGATGCTGGTTTCGAACCAGCGACACCCTGATTAACAGTCAGGTGCTCTACCACTGAGCTAATCCGGAATAAGGATAAAGATCTTAAAAAATCGGGCGATTAAAATCAATCGGCTAGGGCTTCTTTAAATTATTATTTTAATTGAGGTGCGCTGGCGGTAGGTCTCCTTTGAAGTAAAAGATACCAGGAAGCTCCCTATAATATTCTTTATAGTCGAGTCCATAGCCGACAACGAAATGGTTGTCGACGTCAAAAAGCACATAGTCAGGACGGTAGGTGACTTGGCAATTATCTTTTTTTGCCAGCAGGACAAGGCTCTTTAAACTTTTGGGGTTCTCGTCTGACAGCTTCTCGATAACATTTTTCATCGTAAAGCCTGTGTCAAAGATGTCATCAACGACAAGGACATCTTGATTTTCAAGCTTTAGGTTTTCTAGGCCCATGATCCTAAGCTCTCCCCTATTTGTGCCATTTTTGCCATAGCTGCTAGTTGTAATATGGTCGATGGTGCATGGA
>JAGOLG010000083.1 GCA_017994195.1 Rhabdochlamydiaceae bacterium | reverse complement strand
GCTTTACACGGTATGATGTAACCCTTTTTCCAACCCTTTATAAAACTGAAAAGCAACAACCGCCTAGCGGGTATGAATGGTGTGAAATGAGACGACTTAAAGAATTTCCGTTTTCATCAGGCCACAGGCGTATTTTGGAGCAGCTTAATGCATATTTTACACACTGAAAGCTCAAATGGCTGGGGAGGCCAAGAGATCCGCATTCTCAAAGAATCCCTGGGTCTAAAAAGCCAAGGTTTTGAAGTCTCTCTTGCAATCGCTCGAGGTGGAAAGCTCATCGACTATGCCCGGAAAAGCGGCATCCAAGTCTTCGAAATTGATTTCAAAAGATCGCATGCCCTTCAGGCCTTATGGCAGCTGTGTAAAATAATTAGGCAAAATAAAATCTCGGTTGTCAACACACACAGCTCGCTAGATAGCTGGCTGGGTGGAATTGCTGCCCGCCTGACACATAGGCCTGTTGTACGAACTCGTCATCTTTCGACTCAGATCCGAGGAGGGCTTAATGCGCGTCTACTCTATAACAGCCTTGCTGACTTTGTTGTGACAACGTCGTCCTGCATTATTCCGGCTCTTCAAGAAAAAGCCCATCTTCCAAGCTCTCGCATTCAGTGCATTCCTACTGGTGTTGAGCCCTTTAATGTCGATTCGAAGGAAGTAGAAAAGTTTCGCCGTTCTTTAGATATAAAACCGGGGCAGATCTTGATTGGATCGCTGTGCGTTGTTCGGTCGTGGAAAGGAATTCAAGATATGATTGCAGCCGCTAAACTCATGCGGCATGACCCCAGGCTGCGATGGGTTGTTGTCGGCGGCGGCTATCTAGAAAATTTTAAACATCTTGTGGATCCAGATCTTCCCTTTATCTTCACAGGCCATCTGGATGATCCCAATCCTGCCCTTGCAGCCTTTGACATCTTCACGCTCCTTAGCACAGCCAACGAGGGGATTTCCCAAGCTTCGCTTCAAGCTGGCTTCTTGAAAAAACCGCTGATTACAACATCGATTGGCGGGCTGCCTGAAGTCTGCATCGAAGGTAAAACCGGTTTTGTTGTGCCGCCATCCTCGCCTGAAAAAGTTGCTGGGGCCGTCATAAAGCTAGCGGATGATCCACTCTTGCGCAAGCAGATGGGAGATGCAGCTCATGAACTTGTCATACGTCACTACTTGCTTGAACACACTTTAGACAATATGGCTTTTGTTTTCGACAGCCTTGCCTGAACGACTTCTCAACCTTGCAATCATAAGAGGAAGCACGATCATTACACTCATGGTTATAGCCAAGCTCAAAATATAGATTGATTTTCTTCCTGGTTCAATTTGAGCGGGAGGAAAAAAGGCAATGACAAGCGCAAAAAGCGAACTTAAAAAACCAACCGCTGAAAAACACCAAAGACCTATTTTTCCACCGGGAACTTTAAAAGGCCGTGGTGTATTCGGATCAGTTTTACGCAGTTTGATCACAGCTGCAAAAAGTAAAAAATACATCACAAGATAAAGCTGTGTCGTCAGAACAAGGAAGATCCAATACGCGGCATTAACCGTTGGAAGAAAGAGAAACGCTATTGAGAGTATTGAAACAATGGAGGCTTGGAGAATTAAAAAGTTTTTGGGCACGCCTTTTCCATTTGTCTTACGTAAGAGTGCAGGCAGATCTTCGTTTTGCGCTGCAGCAATCAAGCCTTTTGCAGGACCCATGATCCACGTAGCAAGAGACCCTAAACCTCCGACAGTAATGATCAGCGCCATCACTGGAATCAGCCAAGGTTGATTTAGCGAATGAAAGAAGAAAGCAAAAGCCTGAAGACATCCTGCGCTTAACAGAAGTTTTGCTTTTGGAACTACCATTGCAATACTTAAAACGCCGAGAATGGAAAACAAGATCAGCATAATGGATGAAAGCAAAATAGCTTTAGGGTAGTTTTTCTGAGGATTCTTAACTTCAGCAGCATGAACAGCAGACATCTCTATCCCTAAAATTGAAATGATAATTCCTGCTAAGAGCGCCATCTGCTCGACCGATTTCAAATTTGGAACAAACGCATCCCATGTAAAAGAAATTTCAATCGGCTTTGCGTCTGAAAACCACCAAATCCCTAATGCAACTAACAAAATGCTGGGGATGAATGTTCCGCAGATCGCCCCAATCGAGCTCAAAAATGAAGAAGCTTTAGTTCCTCTTAAATTCACCAGCGTTGCGCCCCAGAATAATAAGATAGCAAAAGCAAAGGTGAGTGGCTTGCTTTGCGAAAGCTCAGGGTCAAAAATAAAAGTAATCGAGCTGGCTAAAAAAGAAAGCATGGTGGGGAACCAGAGCATATTTTGAACCCATAAAAGCCAAATCGCAAGATAGCCTAACCGATGCCCAAAAGCTTGCCTAATCCAGGCATAGACTCCGCCCGACTGAGGCCATGTGGTTGCAAGCTCTGCAGTAATAAGCGAGACAGGAATAAAAAATGTTAAAACTCCAAATAAAAGAAAAAATACAGATGTAAATCCACTCTCTGCCATTGGCGCCCAGGTCCGGATGCCGCCTAAAGCTGCCAAATTAATCATGATTAAACTTAATACTGAAAGAGTTCTTTGTGTGCTCATAAAATTGAAAGAATTATATAGTAATTGTTGATAACAACAAAGCCTGTTTTAATTAAAAAAATTTATATCATATGATTTTTAAGCAAAATGTGCATAAAATAGTTAACAGAGGCATATGGAAAAAGTACCGTTTGGAAAGTTTGGGTTCATCAACAAATCCACCACTGATTGGATGAGAGAAAATCTCAATTCAATCATTGCTGTTGGAGTGGGTCTTTTAGTAGTGGGCAGTTGGGTCGTATATCAGTGGAAGTCTGGATCACCCGGAGATTACTTAACCGCAGAAAAAACCTTCAACGAATGGTCCGGTGATCGGAATGAAAAGCTGATCAAGCTTCAAAAAATTTTAAAACAGCATCCCGAGCTTCATGCCAAATATGATGGGCGCATTGCTCAAAAACTTCTTATCAACAGTGAGCAAGGTCTAGCTGCTAGCTTTTCAAAAGCGACACAAGAGCGGATTGGCGGGCTTTCTCCTTACTACACTCGATTTTCAAATTGTTCTCTTTTAATAGGCGACAAAAAGTTTGAGACAGCTCTTTCGGAATCTAAAGCTTTAAAACTAGCGCTTGATCAAGATGAAGCTTTTTGGGAAACAAAAAGCGAGCTCGTGAGACATGGCGGTATCCTTTATGGCTATAATCTTTTGCGCATTGCTTTTTTAGAGCAGCTCCTTGGAAACACTTCGGGGGAACTTGCTGCCTGGAAAGAGTTTAAAAGGGAAGCAGGATGGCTCGAGTCAGAATCTCCTACCAAACTAGACGTTGAATCTTTTGAATTAATCAGTCAAAACTTTCAGAGAAATGATGTCTCTCTGAAGGATTTCATCCAATACAGAGAGACTCTAGCGACGCTCCCAAACTCCATGAATGGGATAAGTTCTTGCAAATAACTCTCTCTACATCGGTCTGCTGATCGTCTCTAGAAAGCTTTGCAAAACTACTTTAACCTGTGTCCAAGCTACTACTACGATATGTAGTACAACACAAGTAACGAATAAAAATAAGCCTTTTAACGCTCTTATAAGTTCCTCATGTGCAGACTCTTCTCCTTAACCATCTAGTGAAAGCTTACGAAAATACGTGACACTAGCTTGTTTTAGAGAACAAAACGCACAAAAAGCTTTACTTTATTAAAATGGACAAGTAAAAATTGTACTTGTTTGAAACACAGGAGAAACAAATGAGCATAAAAACAGTCTCTAAAGATGTGGTCGTTCCATCTATTTTTCGACAATTCCAAGTCTTGGAAAAAGCAATTCCAACAGAACTTATTGGAAAATCCATCGTTAACCATCAAAAGTATGAAATTGCCTTTAAAAAACTAAATGACACCTTTGTTGTGTGTAATCTAAGCAAGGATGATATAGTTTTTACAGATATTCCTTTGGTTTTTGCTAAAAATTTTAAAAAAGCACAGATCAATCCCTATAACCTTACATTTGACTCTATAAATCATACTGTAGTTGTAAGCCATTATGGTCTCAATGGTGGAATGCATGAGCCTGAAAATGAAGATAAACTAATGGCGCTTTTAGAAATGAGAGATTCTGCTTTGGCTGGCGTCGTTGCTGAGAGGCTGCCTGTGGGAACCTACTCCGTTGTAAATGTTCGAACTTTGTCTTATAACTTTTCTGGAATGATTGTTGAAGGTACTGAAACAAGGTTGATCTCCTTAACAGTGACAAAAACAGCAACATGTGCTTCTTTTTTTAAAGCAATGTTAGCCGGGTTTGGTTTTCTTGATGAAAGCCGTTTTGGCAGTATTGATACTCCCAAACTAGAAAAAGAATTGCTACAACATATTTGTAATGCTCGACAAGAAAGTGATGCAATTGAAATGGCTTATGAACAATGCACTGACATTGACCTTTATATTTCGCAAGATGCAAAGTCGATCGAAATGAAAATTAGAAAGTCCAACCTTATTATTGCAACATTTAAAGGTGCTAAAGTTGTAAGCCACTTCGCGCCAATCGTATTTGCGCTCGTAATCAAAAAATAAAGGAAATTAATATGTCAATCAATCACACTACTGTTCCAGGAAGTATACCATACCAACAATCCTCAGAGCCCTTACCTGAAGTATCAGATCTACAAAAAGTAGAATCCTCGCTAGAAATATCAAAAACTCGCGAACAGATCTTGGCTACATGGGAATGGCTAGAGAGAATGATCGGGGAAGATTATGAATCATTAAACAAAAAAGTCATTGATGATGATATGCTGGCCTCTAATGAACGTCGCTTAAATGAGTTACAACAAATTTATAATGAACAGCTCCAACAAGATCCACAGAGTGCAAGTGATTATAAAGAAAGGTTGGGTTTTATAAAGGATCGTGTGGAGGAAATGAGGAATGCTTTAATTTCTTTACAAGAAACACAGATAGCCAACCCAGGGCAAAATGCGTTGGCTTTATGGGAAGGTCTAGAAGCGCAGATTAATGAAAACTATGCGATATTCTTAACAAATAGAAACGATGTTAACTTGCTCTCGAGTACTGCTAACTTGTCTCGGTTACAGAGAATTTATGAAGAAACTTATCAAGAAGACCAGCAAAAAGCCGTTGTTGAGTTAAAACCAAGGCTAGCTCATTTGGAAAAGTGTGTCCAAGAAATGAATATGTCTTCAAAGCAACTGACTTCTTATGATCTGAAGGCAATTGCATCTTTTAGTACTAAACCCATTGAAGATACATATGTAGACAAGAACGGTGTTAATTACTATCAACCGGATCATAGTCAACTTCTTAACTTTGGTTCTACTTTTTTCATGTTAGGAGAGTATGCTGCAATTGGGTTGCTAAGGCAGAAAACAATAAATAATGAAGTATGTGACATTTTATATCTTTCAAAACAAGAAGATCAAATTAGTTTCGAAACTCCGCCATCTCGTTTTGGTATTGGTAGGCTTCTACCTAAGAGAAATGAACCAGCAATTGTCGCGCGAAAACAGCAGCAGCAAATCTTGCTTGATCAGGCTAAAGAACAGCTTGAGAAAAAAATTATAGATTGGAATTATGACAAATTTGAGTTTCCATCTCCAAAGAGACTAGAGAGGTCTGGATTTGATCCAAACTATGTAAATGTAAATCATGTGCTTGTTCTTTATTACAAAAAGAAAGAAATCCAAAATACACAGGCAATTAATAACACGGGTGATATTTATGAGTAATATATCTTTAACAACCAATAGTTGTGAAAATGTTCATTCATTTCAGCTAAACAGTCATCAGAAGGTCGTAATAAAATATGAACAGCAAGCCAAAGAAAATACTTTTTATTTGGAAGATTTAGGCCAAAGACCTTTTATTCGTAAAATCCATGATGTAATCATGCCAGACGGGCTAAAAGAATTACTTAGTAATTCTAACAATCCACTGTTTTCTTGCCTCTATCCCAGAGTTGTTGGGCTAAGAGATGGAACATTAAAGCTCTATCTAAATTTTCGCATATTGGGTGGGATGGTAAACGATGAAGACGAGAGAAGATCGATAAATATCATAGATATTTTGGAAAAAACACCTAATGTAAAAAACACTACAATTGCTGATATAATAATATTTAATCTTCCTGCAGACACTTACTCCGTGGTGAATGTTAGCTCAATAAAGTATAGTTTTGCAGGTATGGCCTCTGTAAATACAAGATGCATAGAGCTTGTACCAGCCGTAAGCAATATCCGAGCTTTTCTTCAAAACCTGCGCCGTTTTTTTGCAGGATATCAATATGCAAATAGAATGACGATAAATGGAACTGCGTTATCTGAATATATTTTAGGGCTGGATAATTCCCCAGAAACTATTGAAAAAGCAGAGGAACAGATTATAGCGGCTTGGAGTGATAAAAGGCGCATTCGTATTTACGTGTCTCAAGATGGTACAAGTTTTGAAGCTCGGTTGGAAGATGCCAAAGGAGGCTGTGTTATTTCTTAATAGAAGCGTTGATGAAACAAACAGTGATCCATTTAATTGCGTCTTTTAGCAAGAGACAAAAGAAATCTATTAGGTTCTTTAGCAAAGGGTTGACATAATTTGAATACAGAACAAAGTATAGAGATCAATGTTATATGAACGAAGAAAGTTTAAACAATTAATTAATGCAGGGGTTTTAATGAGCAGTATTTTTTTATCAACTAATTGTGCTGGCAGTGTTTATTCATTTCAGATAAATAGTCATCAGAAAGTCATATTAAAACATGAGCGGCAGGGTAAGGGAAGCTCTTTTTATCTGGAAGATCTAGGCCAAAGACCTTTTCATATTAAAATCAATGATGTAATCATGCCAGACGGACTTAAAGCATTACTTAATGATTCTAACAATTCTCTGTTTTCTCGCCTCTATCCTAGAATTGTAAAGTTGAGTGATGGAACATTAAAGCTCTATCTAAATTTTCGCTTACTAGGTGGAATGATATCCGATGAACAAAATTTTCGCTTACTGGGTGAAACGATACCTGATGAGCACAACGAACAACCAAAACCCCGAGTAAACATTATAGATCTTTTGCAAAAAACTCCCGAAGTAAAAAATAGCTCTATTAAAGATTTTGTGAGATATAATCTTCCTTTGAATACTTTTTCAGTAGTGAGCGTTAAATCAGTAAATTATAGCTTTGGAGGATTGAGGGC
>JAGOLG010000082.1 GCA_017994195.1 Rhabdochlamydiaceae bacterium | reverse complement strand
CTTCTTTCCATGGCATATCCATCCGAGGCACCAGGTTCACTAAACAAGTACTGTTCAGATTTTTCAAGAACACCTGTAGATATAAGTTTTGGTAAACCACCAGTAAAGATAAGTTGTTCTCTTGATAAAGTCTGCCACTCATCATAAGTAGCTTGATCTATAATCCCTTGAGATCTCATAAAATCTATCTCTTTCTTAACTTGAGGATCAGATATCGCAGGATCTGTTCCTGAGAGGATGTTTGAAGATCATAATGATTCTTGCATTAACAGTTTCTTGTCTGTAGGAAAGCGTCACTTGCGATTTAGATCCTTGCAACAGTTTAGATATCATCGCAGCAGGCCTTGCATGTAGACCTAAAGGATTTTTAACTTTTACTTTGTGAACGACCTTCTTCACATCGATCCCTTGGTATTCAATATTACATCGCTCGTATCAGACATTTATTTCAAGTACCGATTACATCTCTTCATCAAACGACGTAAAAGTGTAGCCAACTCAAGAAAAAATTGCAATGCCTTACATTCAGATTATACATTATGCTTGGAAGAGAAACGTTAAACCGCTATAGACAAGATTATGGAACGCAATAAAGTTGTAATTATTGGAGCAGGATTTGGCGGACTTAATGTCGCTAAAGCACTTAACAAAACAAATCTAGAAATTCTAGTCATCGACAAAACCAACCACCATCTCTTCCAGCCGCTTCTTTACCAAGTCGCCAGCGCAGCACTATCGCCTGGAGAAATTGGGATCCCTATCCGTGAAATCTTGCGCAAACAAGAAAATACCACGGTTCTCATGGGAGACGTCACTCAAATTGATAAAACTAATCGCCAGATCGTTCTGGCCAATGGCGAACGAATCAAATATAATTACCTCGTCGTCGCTGTCGGCGCACGCCACTCTTATTTCGGCAATGACGCCTGGGAAAAGTATGCTCCAGGCTTAAAAACCATCAAAGATGCCCTCAAAATCCGTGAAGACGTCTTGATTTCCTTTGAAAAAGCAGAACGCATTGACAATCCCGAGATGGCAGCCCAGTATCTTAATTTTGTGATTATTGGTGGAGGCCCAACAGGTGTTGAAATGGCGGGCGCTATTGCAGAAATTGCCCGTAAAACCCTTTTCAAAAATTTTCGCCGCATAAAACCAGAAAAATCTAAAATCTATCTTGTAGAAGCAGGGCCCCATATCCTACCTATGTATCCTACTTCTCTTTCCGATCGAGCAAAAAAAGACCTCGAAAAATTAGGCGTCGAAGTTCTCGTCGGGAAAAAAGTTACAAACATCACAGAAGAAGGAGTCCAAGTCGATAATACCTTCTACCCTTGTAAAAACGTCATCTGGGCGGCAGGCAATCAAGCCTCTCCTCTTCTTAAAACTCTTGAAGTCCCTCTCGATAGACAAGGACGAGTCATAGTAGAGCCTGATCTCTCAATACTGAATCATCCAGAAGTCTTTGTGATTGGAGACGCTGCCTGTGCAATGGGAAAAGACAAAAAACCGCTTCCAGGAGTATCGCCTGTTGCTATCCAGGAAGGAAAGTATGTTTCTAAGATCATCAAAAACCAAACGCCAAAAGACAAAAGAAAACCGTTTAAATACTTTGACAAGGGAAGCATGGCAACCATCGGTAAAGCCAAAGCCATTGCTATGATCGGAAAGCTGAAATTTACAGGCCTTACAGCTTGGCTGATGTGGTGTTTTATCCACATCGTTTATCTCATCGGCTTCCGCAACAGGCTCACCGTCATGCTCGAATGGATCTTGTTTTATCTCACAGGCCACAGAGGAGCTAGACTTATTTACAGTTCCGTGGAAAAATCTCTTCCTAAAAACAAAGACTAACATTGAGCCCGCTTTTTTTCTATGGCCTGTGCTTACTTCTTGGAATCTGCACGCAGATCCAATTCCACCTCATTTATCTTTTCGTTTTCGCTCTTCTCTTATGGAAAGTCCGACTGATTCCAGGAATTTTGATGTTTGTTTTTGGCTTCGGATATGCCGCCTTGACAGTCACGCTACCCGTACTACCCGAAGAAGGAATTGAAGGCTCCGGGACTTTCATCCCTGAGTCTGTTTCTTATACCCACTCTCCTTTCGGTACCTCTTATATTACAAAGGGAAGCCTAAATTTCAAAACCGATGAATCCCACTGGAAGCGGATCCCTTGCCAAATTTATACCCCTCTTCATAAAGCAAGGCCCCCAGGGAACAGGACATCTAAAATCGAAGGAAAGCTGCTTCCTAAAACGTTTCCACATTACGTCTTAAAACCGACCCATATTGAACCTCAAAACGGCACATTTTCCCTTGCCCAGTGGAGATTCCAAGTTAAAGACTGGGTCCGCTACCAATTTTCAAAACTTTTCCCATCTCCAACGGCAGCCTCTTTTCTACTTTCAATGGTCACAGGCGACATCGATGACAGGCTGATGTCTCTTCAATTCAACCGCCTTGGACTTCTTCACTTATTGGGAGTGTCAGGATTTCAATTTTCACTTCTGGCCCTCCTTTTAGGAGCCGCATTTAGAGTATTAATCCCCGGCACCAAAGGGACTTTTATTCTCATGGCCCTTTTGACACTTTATGCTTTCATCCTCGGAAACTCTCCACCCATAGAGCGAGCATGGATCGGCGTCATGCTCTATGCTATTGCCAGACTCAAAGGTTTTCAAATCTCGCCTCTTAACGCCCTCGGTGCAGCGCTGATTTTTGAGCTTCTCCTCGATCCGCTTGTCTACTACCAGCTCGGATTTCAATTCAGCTTTCTTTGCACCGCTGCTATTTTCATCGTCTACCCGCCGCTGCGAAAACTATTCTCCTACTATCTTCCAAACCGCACACTTTCTGAAACCCGCGCACTTTCCCTCTTAGACCGCGCCGGCCACATCGTCACCTTTTTTTGTAGGGAAGCCTTAGCTCTTAACCTGGCCATTCATCTTGTTTCTCTTCCTCTTATCTTCTTTCATTTCCATAAATTCCCCCTCCTCAGCCTCGTCTACAACCTTTTCCTTCCTCCCGTCGTCTCTTTAGCCTATTTCTTATTAATTGTTGGATTTATGATACCCCCTTTTCTAAAACTTGCAGGGCTTATAACAGATGGAATGCTGCATGTTGCAACAAACCCTCCGACGCTTTTTGATTTTCAATGGAGAATGCCCAGCTTTACTCTCAGCTGGGCACTTGTGACGCTAATATTAATGTTCGTGTTATTTCACGAGAGAAGTCGCCTGCTCGATCGCATCCTTCGGCGATAACCTTTTATAGAGATCTTCTTGATTCTGGGTAATGCGACGGTAATCATCGACCGACTTAATAATATGCGGACGGACAAAAATAATCACATTCCGCTTTTCATCATGCTTCTGAGTCTTACTAAAAAGAGCGCCGATCCAAGGAAGACCTCCAAGACATGGAAGCCCTGCTTTATGCTGGCTTTTTGCATTCCGAATCATGCCGCTTAATACCAAAAAGTGTTTATCCGGCACGTGAACATGCGTCATCATATTCGTCTTGGTCGTCTGAATACCTGTAACATTTGAAGCCGACACGCCATTGGCGCCCGTCGGAATCGCTTCGGTAATTTCTTCTGTTAAGTCCAGCGTAATGATATCCCCTTCGCCCAGCTTCGGAGTGATGCTTAAATTGACCCCGATATCGCGGTACTCTACATTGGCTGTCGTCTGCTGGCCGGATCCCGTTGTCTGAACGATCGACCCGGTGAAAGGGATGTTGTCTCCCACAAAGATCTTAGAATTCTTATTGTCTTGCGTGATGATTTTTTGGTTTAAAACAATTGAACTGTCGCCATCGGCCTGAAGCGCTGAAACTAAAGTTGCAAGAGAAAGGAACGATTTGCCTTTATGGAACAGTATATCTCCAATGACTCCCATGTCAAAGCCATTGCCTAGAGGAATCTGGCTCGGACCTGCAGGAGGGTTTGAGCCGTTGATGCTCTGAAAGGCAAGAGCAAAAGGACCCGGAGACTGCGAAGGAGGGAAATTTCCCATCCCCATCCCAATTCCTTCTTTATGACGACCGCCAGCTGCCCACTGAAGCCCGAAATCCGATGAGTTGCGCGCATCTGTCTCGACAACCAAAACCTCAATAAACACCTGTCTTAAAGGAGCATCCAAACTAATTAATAGCTCTTTCACATTCTTAAGCGAAGCCTCATCGCCCGAGCAAACTAGCGAGTTGGTCGCCTTAATCCACTGGACTGACTTTAAGACATCTAAATAGCTTGGGGACGTCTGTGGTTTTGTCGCCAAATCAGCAGCGATTCTTTTAACGGTCTCTTCAATCTCGCTTCCATCATGGTATTGGAGTTTATAGACCAAAAAGTTCGGCTTACTCTCACCGGAGAAAACATGCGGATCACGATCCAGAGCTTCACCACTCGGGCCCAGCGGCCGTAAGGAGGCGGCTAATACTGAGCCAGGTGCTGAGTCAGATTGCGATGAATGCGCTGGTTCATGATATCTTTCATACGTTCTAAGAGGAGCATTTTCTTCCCCCCCTTTTTGGATCACATAGTAACCGTCTTCTAGAGCAATCGACATTCCATGAGCTCTAAGCACCTGAACCAAAGCTTTTACAACCTGGTCTGGAGTGGCAGGCTTGCCAGAAGATAGCGTGATATTAAAATGAAGATCACGGTGGTTGAAGATAAAATTAACATCGGAGATTTTGCTCACAAACTGGATGAACTCAACAATGGGAACGTCATGGAAGTTAATCGTGTAGGTGTTTTCTTGAGCTGCTTCTTGCGCCGCAATGCTTAAAGGTGTGTTGATCAGACACATGACACTTAATAGAATCCAACTTTTGTTCACCATTTTTAGTCCTTTAGTCGATCTTGTTGCAAACACCGCGTTTGACATTTTAGCCAGATGGCATTTTTTGCGAAAGGGGTTTTGTTAAGAAAATGGTGAAATATTTTGAAATTGTTAATATTAGACAAAGATTAGAACAAAAAAAGCCTGAATCATGAGATCCAGGCTTGTCCATAACAAACCAGCATCAAATATTAGGCTCCAATCTTCGCGTAGCCTGCTTGCACAATTTGACTATACTTTTGTGTGGTAGCAAAATATGCAAATGTCGCAAGTGCTGCGCTCTTAGCAACAGAAGTCCAATCTCCTTTTGCTTGTGCGGCTATTGCTTGTGTTATGCCTTGATATACAAAGTGACCGCCTATAGACAACTTTGTAACGCCAGGTAAAGTAACAGCTCCTAAAAGAGCTACTTTTGTTGGGTCAAGACCTACACAACTTGCATGCTTACAAGCGAGATAATAACCGGCAGCTGCTAAAACACCATCAATTAATCTACGAAAGTAATTTTGATTAATTTCCTCTTTATTCCATTTACTTTGCGCACTCGTTATTGCACCAGCAATAGGCGTTGGTAAATAAGGCAAAACTGTATCTAATTTCATTCAAATCCTCCTAAAGGTAATGTAAAATATCTACTGATTCTCCATGACTTGTAGATAATATTCAAGAATTTTCAGTTTGCAAACGAGCATCTAAGCTGCGTGAGATATTAAAAAGAACGTGCTGTGTAAGGGCTGCAACAAAACCTCTATTTAAGGCGGCCTGATTTGCCATCACACGAAAACAGCAAGCGGAAATAAATTTACAAACCTTAGCTTTTGTGGGGTAATCAAACTTGAGTTCGCAAAAAGCAAATAAACATCCATCTGTTGCAAGGAGAATAGATCTTGAATAGTGAGAAGGAAGCGTCTGCAAAAGTACTTCACGGGTCAGCGCCCACACAACTCCTATTTGCAGGTCAAGGGTAGGAGGTTTGGCCTCTTTTGGGATTTGAATCAACGCTTTTGCTGCTGTCATTCCTAATATTAAGACCCCTAAAAGACGAAACGGCATCCATTTTCTTTCTTCTGTTTGTAAGATTTTGGCATAGACTGCTTCCTCCGTTATAGCACTGAAAAGTCCCATTAATAGCGGGGCAGGTGCAGCCTTATGCTCGGAAAGACATCTCTTCATACAACGATCCACCAGGCTCACGACAGAAAAACACTCTACTCCGGACAAGAGCTGAGAAGCTATAGTAATGCCGATATCCCACCTACGATAGTAGGAAATCCCTGAAATAGCTCCGGCTATTGCATCAAATGCTAGTGACATCGTAACCCCTTTTTTTTGCGAAGCAAGTTTACCACAAAAGTAGATTTTGTATGAAAAATGTTAATAAATTATTTTACTCCTTCCGTTTGACGTAAACGGCTTGCATCGATTACACTTTCCTCTCTACTGATGGCGATCGTAGCTCAGTTGGTTAGAGCACTGGATTGTGGTTCCAGATGTCGCGGGTTCGAATCCCGTCGATCGCCCCATTTTTCTTAATAGGTAACCTCCATGAGCTGGCTGCATGCATTGATTTTGGGTCTTGTTCAAGGATGTACGGAATTTTTCCCTGTCAGTTCTTCAGCCCACCTTAAAATGATAAAAACCTGGCTTGAAATCCCAACCGGAGATGAAACCGTATTTTTTGATCTCTCCTGCCATGTTGGAACACTCATGGCTCTTGTTCTCTACTTTCGTAAAGACCTCTGGGATCTTTTTTTCGTGCAGCCCAAAAAACTGATCCTCTATGCTGCCGCGCTATTTCCTCTGGTACCGGCTTATTTTTTGCTCAAACCCATTAGGTTATGGGCATCTCAGCCTCACCTTCTTGGAGCATGCCTTTTGATCACGGCTCTTCTTCTTTTCTTTACGCAAAAAATGAAGAAAGGGTCCGGACAAAATCTGACCTGGAAAGATGCGCTCTGGATCGGAGCCATGCAAAGCGTCGCGCTTGTTCCTGGCATTTCGCGCAGCGCAAGTACAATTACTGGCGGTGTAAGGCGAGGACTTAGTGTCTATGAAGCTGTCAGGTTTTCATTCCTGCTCTCGATTCCAGCTGTTGCAGGAGGAGCTTTCCTAGAACTACTTAAGTTAAAAGAACCCGCTCATTTTGATATCCCTAGCTGCACCATCGGCCTCTTGGTTTCTGCACTTGTGGGTCTTGGCGTTGTACGCGTTGCAATTCCTCTTCTACAAAGAGGAGTTTTTAGACCCTTTGCTTGGTATTGCTTGATTGTCGCAATTTTGCTAACAGTAGTATTATAAGATGGCAAAGAAAGAAAAACCGATTTCCACTTCCCATCCCGAGGCACAAGGGGTTGCCCTTCTTCTAGGGGTTTTTGTCACGCTCCTCTCCCTTTTTAGCTACGATATTACCGACCAAACAACAAACTGGTTAGGCGTTCTTGGACACGGTTATGCATGGCTCCTTCTTTATCTTTTTGGCCTGATGATCTACCCGTGCTCGGATTCATAGGATGGGCCGGCTGGAACTACCTATTAAAAGGAAAAGTTCCCTCTTTAGGATCTAAATGTTTTTATATGACCCTTTTTACTG
>JAGOLG010000081.1 GCA_017994195.1 Rhabdochlamydiaceae bacterium | reverse complement strand
CTGTTAATTTAAGTGAAAGAAGGCCGTATAAAACAACACCTGCGAGGCAGAGAGTTGTCATGAGATGCAAAATAGGTCTTGTCAAAAGACCGTATTTGGCAGTTTTTCCTTCGAGGACAGCCATCCGGTCGTTTTGTTCCTTATACTTTTTAAATGAGAACGACTCCATCGCAAAAATCTTGACGGTTTGGATACCGGCCAAAAAGTCGATCAGCACAGACGCAAATTTTTCCTGGTTTGATTGGAGCTGCCGAGATACCCGTTTGACGCGTTTGGCTAAAGTAATAATGGGAAGCACGATCATCGGAATTCCAAAGAAGATCACCATGGAAAGCTGCCATGAACTAAAAAAACAGGCAATAAGTGTTAAAAGAATCGTAAAAGGCGTGTGGAGATAATTTGTCAGCGCTGAGTTGATCGACATTGCGATCTGTCCTGCATCCCCTACAACCCTTGACGAGAGGCTTCCAATATTATGTTTTTGGTAAAAGCTCATAGGGAGAGCTTGAATATGCTCAAAATATTGCAGCCGAAGATCCCGGCTGACGCGGATGGCCATCAGCTGTGTCATGTACCTGCTCCAAAATAAGGAAATCGCTTTAAACAGCGCTACGCTCACTAAAATGGCAATCATGACTTTAAAGCTAGAAACATTCCCGAGCATCCCCTGAAATTTCCCAATGACCCATTGCAAAGGATTTTTATCGCTGCTTTTTCCAACCATTTCTAGTGCAGGTGAAGAAATAGGTTTACCCGACATGAGTTGGGAGAGCGTGTCAGAATTAATTAAGACACCGAGAGCTGAAACTTCAAGAAAATTTGCAATCGTCAGAAAAATCAGCGTTAAAAAACTGATGAGAAGTAAAGATAAATGTCTGCTGTTTCTGAGGGCCGCTTTAAATAAAAGAATCATGAGCCCATTTTAGCGAGACGGAGAGTTTATTGCTACTACTCTGCTTGCCCCTCTATCTGACCCAGATGACGGAATTTTTGATACCGCTGTTCGACGAGCGTATCAATGGGGATGGCTTTGAGGCCATTCCACTGATCGAGCACATATTTTTTTACATTGGCGTAGACGGTGGCAGGATCGTGGTGCGCGCCGCCTAATGGCTCTTTAATGATTTCATCGATGACTTGAAGTTCAATTAAATTTTCTGCATGCATCTTTAATGCTGCGGCAGCTGTTTCATTTTTAGAGGCGTCTTTCCAGAGGATGGAGGCGCAACCTTCGGGTGAAATCACTGAATAGTAGCCATGCTCGAGCATTCCAATGGTGTCGCCAACTCCAATTCCAAGAGCTCCTCCTGAGCACCCCTCTCCAATCAGCACGATAATAATCGGTGTTGGCAGACGTGCCATTTCAAAAAGGTTTTGAGCAATTGCCCAGCCTTGGCCGCGCTCTTCTGCAGCAAGTCCTGGATAAGCGCCTGGAGTATCGATTAAGCAAAGAACCGGTAAATTAAATTTTGCGGCCATCCGCATGCAGCGCATTGCTTTGCGGTAACCTTCAGGATGGGGCATTCCAAAATTTCTTTTGAGGCGAGATTCAGTGTCATTCCCTTTTTCTTGGCCAATGAGCATGAATTTCACACCGCCAATCTTGGCAAAGCCGCAGATGATTGCAGGGTCGTCTCGATAGAGGCGGTCTCCGCTGATTTCATTAAACTCTTCGCACAAATTTTTGATGTAATCGATGGTTTTAGGCCGGGCAGGATGGCGGCAGATGCCGACTCGTTCCCAGGGAGAAAGATTCGAATAGACCTTTTTTTTCAGTTCATTCAGCTTTTTTTCCAGCTTGTTTAATTCAGCTTCAGAGAGGAGTGGATTCTCTTGATGCTGCTTTTTAAACTTAGCGATAGTCTCTTCGTACTCGTAGATTTTTTTCTCGTGTTGAAGCATACGGCCTTATGGTTTGGGAGACACAACTTCCACGCCTGGAAGGTGAGCCTCTTTAAAATTTCTGACAATATCGACGACGGTTGGTTTTGTGATGACAATTGAAAACAGCTCTTCCATGTCTTCAAAAGTCATTCGAATGCATCCATCGCTCTCGCAGCTGCCAACCGCTTGTCTTATTTCAACCCATCGATTGCTTTTCTTATTAAAATCCCAAGGAGCGCCATGGATTCCAAGACCTTTTGCAGAACCAAAACTTTTTGTAGATAAGGTCTCTTTGCTTAATTCTTTGCCGAATGGAAGCCACCTTGTTCCAAAAACCTTAATCATTTCAACTTCTTTGTCGTGAAAAAGGCCCATGATTCCGGGTTTATAAACAGCGATTTTCTCTCCCAGTTGGTACCTGCCTACCGGCGTTAAACTTCCTGAAGGAGTATCGGCTTGTTTTCCAACCCCAATCCGGTATGTTTTAAGAAGAATCCGCTCGTTGGCATCTAAATCGATATAATAAAAAGCCATCTTGCAGCGGGAAAGGTCGACCAAAAGATAGAATTGAAAATTTTTGTCTTTTTTAAAGACATTGAAAAGCTTGCCGGGGGAAACTTTCTGAGTAAAATAGTCCGCTTTTCCATTTAAGCTACGCGCAATGAAATGCCTTGAGGTTGTATAATAAGAGGCATAATCTCCGATCCATGCCGGACGGCCTTTAAGCCATGGAACACTGCTTTCATACGAGAGCGTCTCGACAATAGGAAGCTTCTTATCGCCTGTTGAAAAAAGCTCGTCCATCCGATTGACCATCGGGATGTCTCCCGTCTCTTGAACCTGCGGTTTAGAGACAGTTAAAGGCTTCACGGCTTTTACGACTGCTTTTTCTTCGATTATCTTGGGCTTTGAACCAGCAAATTTCTTAAAGCCAGCTGCTCCACCGATGACAATAAAGAGGGCCACAGACCCAAGTAAAAGAATTTTTGGAAAATTCAAATCTTTTCTCCTATCGACTCGAAATGGCCGTTATTATACCTGATGAAATCGTTTGTTTCAATCCATTAAAAGTTTTACTTTACTTCGATTTTGAACAGTGAAGTCTCCAACGGAAAGCTGACAAGAAACTGGGCTCCCCAGAAATGCTGTCCTCCGGCTAAGGGTGTCACTTTCATTTTAAGAGATGGATCCGGATGGATCGCGATTTTTTCTGAAGGTCCTTGAAGCTCCAGCGTAAGGGATCTTCCCTCATAACCTTCCAATGAACCTATTTCAAGATAGTGTTTTCCGCCTAAAATAAGTTTATCGCACTTCAAAAAAAGGGCCATGCTTAAGGGTTCTGCGACTGCCTTGTCTTGGAGGGCCACCTCCAAAAAGACTTGTCCTGCTTGAAGCCTGGCATCTAATTGCATCCAAAGAGGCAAAGCTTTGAGCTGCGTCCAACCTTTAAGGTGGCAGTGGTACGCCGTCTTCTCCCAAGTAATTTCTTGAAAAGGGCGCTGTTTTACACCCCAGGTGCGGCAAATGCCGAAACGGCTTAAGTCATCGCCGTCTCCCACCTGCGGGCCTGCATTCACAATCGCCACCCCTTTTTTATGAAATGAGAAGAGGCCTGAGTTCCATCCGCTCAAATGAGCCATAAAGCTCATTTCAGCATTAGAGAACTTCATCATGCCAACTGTGATTTCTTCTGTGAATGGATGGAAAACATTAGGGACCGATGGCGTCATCGTCGAAGGCACAAGAACTAAAAGGCTCACCGGAAAGGCATTTGGATCCCATGCTTCTTGGCGCGCAATTTCAGAAAGATGAAAAAAAACCTTCTCTCCCGTCAATCGATAAGCGAGTGTGAACAAGGCATGATTCCATAGCGCAAGTGTGGATGAGCGGAAAGAGCTTGCGCGAGACCAAAGAGAGACATGAGGCATCCCGGCACCATCTAAGAGATGGATCTGCCAAATCGCAATTTTGAGTCCGGCTCTTTGCAAAGCTTCGTTTTTAAGGCGCACTCCCAAAATCATCCATAGAGCGCCCAGCTGAGCCAGCTCGATTGGCTCAGGAATCTCCCTAGAGCGGCACCAGCCTTGAGTGTCTAGTAAAGCCGTTCCATTAGGAAACTGCTCAGGTTGGATTGGGAGAGGATTGAGTTGCAATAAGTGTGAAATCAGCGCTAAATAAGCTTTTGGAAGCTGAAGACCTTCAGGATAGCCTTCCTTGAAGAGCTGGCCAAATCGTTTCTTGAGAGAAGAGGTCTCATCGGCATCTTGAAGAATTTTCCAGATCAAATCCTGCAAAAGGAAAAGATAGTGATCGATCTCTTCCGTTTGCTTATCTAATTGTAGAATGGTCTGTGTCACAATGGGTTATTGAACAGCCTTTGTTGGAACAGGCAGTTTTTCGATTACTTTTTTCATTTTTTTGCCCGGAGTAAATTTGACTGCCGGACGAGCTGGGATGACGATTGCTACCGCTGCATTTTTAGGATTGCGTCCGATTTTTTGTTTACGTTCTACAATTTCAAAAACACCAAAATCACGGAACTCTAAACGATCTCCTTTAGATAGGCAATCTGTCATTTCATCGAGAAATGCTTGGATGACGTTGCGTACTTCGTTAGGATGAATGCCTTGCGCTTGTGAAATTTTTACAACCAGTTCTTTTTTAGTGATCGTTGCCATGTCCCTCTCCACTATGTTTATCTATGGGCGCTCTCCCTGGAAGGACAGCCGCCTTGTGCCCCATTGTTGTATCCTGTTGATTTTCAGGCAAGTGTTTTTAGAAAAAATTTCTTACGCAACGATAAAAAGAAGGATTTTTTTCTTCTTTCCTGCTGCTAAAAGAATGAATTCTCCGCCAATCAAATGAGAGTCGTTAAACCGCAATCCAGGGTCTTCAACACGCTCATTATTAAGATAAGCGCCGCCACCTGTAATCAGCCGTGCCGCCTCACTCTTGCTAACTACAAGCCCGCTTTGAACTGCGATATCCGTGTACTTTTTATCGAGAACCTCGCTCTTAGAAAGCTGGACAAAGGGAAGGTCTTTCATCATTTGACGAAAAACATCTGGACTCAGCTCCGTTTGATGCCCAGGGGCTGCCGCCTCTGTTGCGCGCAGAGCTGATGCTAGTCCTTCAGGGCCATGGAGGAGCTGAGTGAGTTCTTCAGCCAGCTTTTTTTGTGCGCTATTTGGAACATAGGTCGGTTCTTCAAGCGCTTTTTCCCATTTCCGAATCTCATCCATCTCCATCATCGTCAACATGCGCATCAATTTAATGACGTCTGCATCAGGCATCCGATAAAGATACTGGTAAAGATCATAAGGGGAAGTGCGATCAGCCGCGAGCCAAATAGCCCCGCCTTCTGTCTTCCCGAATTTTTTTCCATCGCTGCGAGTCAGAAGCGGATAGGTGAGGCCGTAGGCCGTTTGACCCAGCAGCTTGCGCACAAGCTCTGTTCCTGCCGTAATATTGCCCCATTGATCACTGCCTCCCCCTTCAAGAATGACGCCCTGTTGAAACAGATGGTAAAAATCATATGCTTGGAGCAGCTGGTAGCTAAATTCTGTGAATGAAATCCCCTCTTCAGATTGAAGGCGCGATTTAACGCTCTCTTTGGCCAGCATGATATTGACGCGAAAATGCTTGCCGACATCTCTTAAAAAATCGATAAAAGAAAATTTTGCAAACCAATCATCGTTATTCAAAACAATGGGTTTGGTGAGAATTTTGTCAAAATGCTCTCGAATACGAGCGATGTTTTTCTCAATCGTCTCAGCATCCAAGAGAACTCGTTCTATACTCTTACCGGAAGGATCGCCGATTCTTCCCGTCGCCCCTCCTAGAATAACTACAGGGGTATGGCCGCATTTCTCAAACCATTTTAAAACCATGATGCCCACAAGACTTCCCAAATGAAGAGAATCGGCCGTTGGATCAAACCCAATATACAGCTTAATCGGCTTTTCGCAGATTGTTCTTAACTCTTCACTCGTGGTGGCTTCAATCAGCCCCCGCTCTTTCAGGCAATCAATGACGTTCATTTTTTTAATTCCATCGCTAGTTGTTCAGCTAATTTTTCAACACTGCGACTCATTTTGGCTGAATTCTGATTTTGATCGAAGAGAGAAATGTCTTTTTCAACAGAAATTCGTTCGGAAGAGTGTCTTTCGATCCATCCGGCGATTTCCCGAGAAGTATTTTTGAGCGCTGTTTCTGTCACTTTATTATCGGTGCTGTCAAGTTTAGCTTTGAGCTTTTGCCTGGCCCTTTTTGTTTTATCGCTTTCTTCAATAACAATTTTCATAAGTGGATTTTTTCTTATAGATTCAACCATCATTTCCTCCGGCTTAAGAGTTGAAATATAGGTTCCTAAGATATTTCGCGCAACTCATTGTAAAGGCTTCTTTACAAGAGACGTTTTCTTTCTATAAGATGAAGGTTATGATAGAAGCATGCAAAAAAGCTGCAGCCGAGAAAGCTGCGTTGCTCGTTCAAGACGGGATGATTGTAGGTTTAGGAACTGGATCAACGGCGGCTTATTTTATTGAGGCTTTAGGCAACCTGCATAAAAAAGGTCTTAAAATTCAAACTGTTGCTAGCTCAAACACCTCGCATCTCTTAGCTCAGGAAAAAGGACTTCCCCTCATCGATCTAAACTCTCTTAAATCAATCGATCTTTATGTCGATGGAGCCGATGAAATCGATCCTCAAAAACGCATGATCAAAGGGGCCGGCGCAGCGCTGCTTCGGGAAAAAATACTTGCACACATGTGCCGTGAAATGACCATCATTGTCGATGAAACAAAGCTCGTCTCTAAACTCGGGTCGCGTCCCCTGCCCGTCGAGATCGTTCCCTTTGGTTTTTCTGCCACACTCCACCATCTACAAGAGCTCGGCTATAAAGGTGAGCTTCGCCGTACATCGAATGGCTCTTTCCTTATTACAGAAAACTCCAACTACATCTTTGATGTAAAACTTTCTCCTTCAGATGCTATTCAGTATGATCATGATCGGATTTCTAGTATTCCCGGCGTTGTCGAGACCGGATTTTTTCCCAACCAAGCTGGTCGCGTCATCATTGGCTTTAAAGACGGATCTGTGGTAGTTCAATAATTATGAGACGATACCAAGATCGGTTGAACCAATCTCGGTATAAAATCGAAATAATAAGGTAATCTCATGAGCGAACTTGTACCTTTAAGCTTCCATAAGATTTTACAATCTCGGTCGTATACCGTCATGATTTTAGGGACGGATGAAAAGAAGTTTGCCATCTATGCAGAGCCTCAAGTCGGACATCATTTACAAGTCCAAATCGCTCATGCTCATCCCACTCGGCCCAGCACCTTTGATTTGATAAAAGAAACCTTCGATGGACTCGGAGCTAAAATTCTCCAAGTCGTGATTAATGACGTTCAAGACACAACGTACTTTGCACGCCTCTTTTTAGAACAAACGATCGGCGATCAAAAACAGATCTTAGAAATCGATGCAAGGCCCAGCGACTGCGTCATCTTGGCCTTAACCCATAAAATTCCTGTCTTCTGCACCCGCGATGTCCTGACTAGAACCGTGGCAGTCAATGATCCTGCCAGCTC
>JAGOLG010000080.1 GCA_017994195.1 Rhabdochlamydiaceae bacterium | reverse complement strand
TGAAAAAAGAAAGCCTGCAACTATTGGCGTATCGATAGGCGAGCACATAAATCACTAAAAGTGATACGATCAGTGGCCTATGCAATCTATCTTTAAGTATCAAGGCATACAAGTTTTGCTTCTTATTGCTCTCTACTTATCCATTGCACAGTTTTTACCGCTTGCTATCCATCAAGGGCTTTATACCATCAGCCTCTTCATCAAAGACCTTTTGATGTGGATGCTTCCCTTGACAGTTGGTTTCTTCATTGCTCATGCGGTCGGTTCATTTAAAAAGCAGGCGCCGCTTTTTATTATTTCTCTCATTCTTTTTGAAACTTTTTCCAATTTCGCAAGCGTCTGGTACGCCTATTTAGGAGGACATCTGGCAGTCGATCATCTGCCCCCACTTAAAATAGCGACCTCTAACTTCGATTTTACAGCACTGTGGCGCCTTCCTATTTTTCGACCCGCTTGGTGGTCTGCAGACAAGGGAGCATTTCTCGGTCTTGTTTTAGGATCAATTTCCGCACTCACAAACCAGCCGGCTCTCCGAGAGTTTATTGAACAAGGAAAAGAAAAAGCCCAGTGGATCCTCTCAAAACTCTTTTCTCGGGTCATACCTTTGTTTGTTTTAGGCTTTGTTGCACGCATGTATCAAATGCATCTTTTTCAAGATGTTGTTGTCCCTTACAGCACGCTACTCATGTGGCTTCTGGTTTTACTCGCCATCTATATCATTGCTCTGTTCATACTGGGCAGCAACTGGACGCTAAGCGACATCAGCCGCTCGATAAAAAACCTTCTTCCGGCAGGAGGACTTGCCTTCACCTCCGGCTGCAGCATCTCCACCATGCCTTGGACCATTGAAGGAGCCTCTAAAAATCTTAAAGATCCTTCCTTTGCCAAAGCTGTCATTCCTGCAACGACAAATATCCAGCAGATTGGCGATTGCATCACAAACACCTTTCTCTGCTTCTTGCTTTATCGGCATTTTTTTGGATCTCCACCCGATTTTGCAACGTGGGCTCTCTTTAGTGCCGTTTTTGTTATCGCCCGCTTTGCAACTGCTGCAGTGATTGGCGGAGCAATTTTTATCATGCTTCCCATCTACGAATCATATCTCTCTTTCAATGCTGAGATGATCGCGATTATTTTAGCTTTCAACGTCATACTCGATCCCATTGTCACCTCGTGCAATGTGATTGCAAACGGAGCGCTCTGCCGCATCTATGAAAAATTCTGGAATTACCTGAAAGGAAAACTCCCCGTAGAAAAAATCCCGGGGAGTTTAAAAGAGAAATAATTACTTCTTAATGTGCTTATTTAATGCACCGGCCATTTTGAGCATGTCGATAGGTTTTTTGCCTAGGACTTCAGCCAGTTTCTTATCTGGGTTGATGATACGTCGTTTTTTTGCATCTTGGCACTTATGGGATTTGATGTAAGCCCACAGTTTCTTGATGATTTGAGGACGTGTTACTTTTCCTGATCCAATGATCGCTTGTAATTCAGGTGATACAGAATAAGTCATTGTTGTAAGGCCGCCTGCCTTTCTTGCTTTTTTAGCTTTTTTCTTTTTTGCCACAGATTTTTCCTTTTTTATGTTATGGAAGGTTGTGAATTTCACAGCTTCTTATCATGGGTGTAAATTTTTTTCAAAATCTATACAAGAGTTTTTTTTCATTTTCTTGAAAAAAGATGCAAATTTTAGCTCCATTTGCGAAAGTACGCTTAAAGGAACTGCTATGAACAAGATCTATTTTTTGACCTTTGGACTTTTTTTATGTTTTTTTGCGCAAGGCGACTGCGGCGGAAGAAGACATGACGATGATGATCACGATCATCATCATGAACACGGTGAGCATCACGAAGAGCATGGGAATCAAGGCTACTACGAACATGAACATGAACGGCATGAGGGTAATGAACACCATGGCGATCATCATGAACACGGTGAGCATGGGCAGCATCACCACTAAAAAAAGAGGCCAGGATCGTCTTGTTACGAATAACATGAGACCTGGCCTCAAAAAATTACCAATTTTTCAAATGACGTGAAAGCCTTTGAAGATCGCGGCTATACATTCTCAGTTTTTTTGCAAACATCGCTTTTCGGCGCTTAAATTGCTTTGTGTGAGATTTTTTCATATATTCCCTTTCTTGAGAGTAGTTTTTTTTGGTAGATGTGAGTTAAAAGAATTAACCCACACCTATCTCTAATATAACTAAAATTATATTATTTTCAAATAATTTATATTAAAAATGACTGTCTGATAATTATATTGAAACAAAAGAGAAACTATTTCATAAACTACTAAATACGAGCATTAACTATTGCAGGATCAATGATTGTACTAGGGTTCCAATGAAGCAAAACTTCCCCTGCCCTGCCGTTAGGATCCGTAAAAGTTAGCCTGAAAGTGAGGTCTTGGAGGTCTACAGGCTGGTCGAGTGATTGATAATCGATTCGTATTTGAACTTTTATCTCATCTCCTTCTTCCAAAGAACCTGCATTAACTTCAGATTGATTATCTCCTTGTACAGACGTTAGGCGATTAGCTCGCCATGCGCCGGCAGGCAGCTGCGAACAAGCAATCTTCATCCCGGAAAAGGGCTTAATGGCATTCTTGTAAATCTCGTCGATGGCTCTTTGTATTGTTGGGCCATCTGTCGTATCGATATAGGTTCCTGAAAAACCTGGGGAATTATGTGTGACGATTGCCTTGAGAGTATTTTTGCTATGTTCTTTTCCGATTCCAATAGCAAATAGGCGTGCATTTGCTCCGATGAGACGATTATGAATAGCTGCAAGACTCTTTTGATTAAGTTGATTATCCTCTCCATCGGTCAGCAATATTACCGTTCGCGATCCTAAGCCCCTTGCCGCTATTAAATCCTGTGTGGCTTGCTCAAGCCCTGCAAGAATACGAGTTCCTCCACCACACTGAATCGCTTCTATTTGCTCTCTTATCGATCGATTGGCACCATTTCCTTCAAGCCGTGTCAAAGGAGTGATCACTCTAGCATTTTCGTCGAACGCCACGATCTCAATGCTGATATTAGCATCAGGAGAACTCCCAATAATTCCTTCCGCATGAGCCACAAGGTCGTTCAGTGCCTTTTTCACAGCGCCAGAACGTTCATCAGGCTTCATACTCCCGCTAGTATCAATGCAGAAGACAAGCGTTGCACAAGGAGGCATAGGGGCTCTTTGAGGCGCTTGTATTGATAATTTTGCATAATGAAGCGACGATTGAAATTCGACTAGAGGCTTTTGAGGACGATTTATCCAAAGACGGCACAAGTAAAGAAGACCGCCTCCAACCACGATGCTTCCTGCGATTTCTTTCTTATAGCGCCATACCAACGATAGGCCGGCATGCATCGTTTTAGTCACATAAGAAGGCAGTCTGGCGTAGGAACTCTTCATCCAAGCCGTTCCTGTGCCATAAAGAGACGTCGTTGTATTTATTGCAGCATCGATTGGGCGATCTAGAAAACCATCCAGCTGTGGGAGTTTAGAATACGCCTCAGCAAGGCTCTTATTTACCCACTGAGCGCCCTCGTCATATTTTTGTGAAGCTGTTTGATAAGCATTGCTCAAGTAGCGCTGTATGATCATCCTATCCCCTGTTTTTTGCGAAGCAATTTAGGCGATCAGAAAATAGTTGTCAAAGATCTTGATTACTTCGCCGCATGACTGGCATGTGCCCAATTATGACTCCACATTAATGGAAGTTCCCGAGAAGCATAAGGCACATTATGCTATTGTGCCTGGACATGGCCACAATAGCATTGTAAATGGCTCAGCAAAAGCGGTTGCCGAAATCATCTTGAGATAATTACCAAGACCCAATTTTATAAAGTCTTGAAGAGACTTCGTTTCTAACTTCCATTGCTTTCTGTTGGAGCCACTCTCTAGTGAGCTCCAGCTCTTCACGTGCGGCATTAGTAAGCGTAGGATCTTCTAAATACTGATCGATCTTTTCAATTTCTTCTTTAAGTTCAATGTAATGATTTTGTGTAACTATGGGTATCATTTCTCTTCGCCAAGCTAACGTGCCGTTGCGATTCTCATATCTCATTTCAGCTTCGGGCTGAAATAGGACGCTGTTAAATTTAGATGGTAGCTCATCAGATTCCCTTGGACACTGTGTTGTTAAAAGACAGATCCGTTTTTGTGGGAGATATTTGATCCGAGTCTTATCACAGCTATCCAACCCTTCTGGAGTTTTGCAAAAGTTACTTGCTTGCGCAACTGGTAGAGATAGAGTTGGTAATTTTGAATAAAAAAAGCTGAATAGATTTCTGGCCTGCTCTCCGACTATAAAACCAAAAGGTTTTGGAGAGATTTCAAATGTTCTGTTCTCAAAGCTGCTGCATTGCGGATGGCTTATAACGGCAAGTCCAGCAGAGCAAGTGGAAGGCGAAAGAAAAGAAGGATAGGTTTGTATCATAGATGACTCCGAGTTATAGTTTGCCGGATAAGGCTAACACCTGAAACGAAAAAACAGCAACCGAATTAAAGCTTTTATGGTCTGTCATCAACTTTCGAATGCGGCATATTGTTTACTTTTGCCAGACATTGACTAAGATCTAGAAAAGTTTTCCACCAATAGAAGCGTCTGATAGCTCAGGAACAACTAAAATGGTTTGATTGTTTGCATCCGGTACACCCAGAGTAAGTACTTCAGAGACAAAAGGACCAATTTGCCTTGGTGGAAAATTGACCACGCCGAGCACTTTTTTTCCAACTAGCTCGTCTTTCTTATAGTAGTGTGTGATCTGTGCACTGGAACGTTTTTTTCCGATATCGGGACCAAAATCAATTGTAAGCTTATAGGCAGGTTTGCGTGCTTCAGGAAAATCGTGTACTTCAACAATAACACCCACGCGAATGTCTAATTTCTGAAAATCATCAATCGTTGCCATTTCTATCCTCATTCTTTAGAAGCCGCGAATGATGTTAAAACAATCATGTCTTGCAAACAAGCGAGAAATGGCCAATGTCAGCAGCGGCTGAGTGGAGAGATCATGAATTGTTTAATGTTGGGCCACTCTCCGTGAATCATCAGATGGCCTTTATCGTAAAGGCAAGGCTGAGGGATAGCCTTGTCGGTTAAGCGATCAGGAGAAAAGTAAAAAAAAATTTCGTTGATTGCGGCAGGTATATGATCAAGGATCAAATCAAGAGAAGGTAACTTCTTCGTTATGATATCTAATAAATGCAATGTGCTCCCCTCCAACAGATATGAAATAAAACCATCTATACTGGGACTATAGTAGAGAGACCAATAAATGGGATAAGTTGCAAATAGAGTATTGAAAGATGCAAGAGCACCAGTGTCTTTGATCCACACATGATTAGATACAGGCTCTCGTTCTTGGAAACAACGGAGAAAAAGTGAATTATCTTCAGGTGCAATAACAGGTCTTAGAGATTGAGATCCTTTTGGATGCGTACATGGAAGGTAAAATCGGTGCTCCTGAATACCACGAAACGAGAATCGTTTATAAAATGCGGGAATCTCAGTAAAAAGCATAACGAACTCGCATCGTTCTTTAGCCCACTTTAGAGCTTCCAGTATCAACTGCGATGCAAGCCCTTGCCTACGATGGGTTGATTCCGTACATATCGCGTGAATTGCTCCCATTTTTGTCCACCGGCCGTCGATAAGAAACGGGCATTCTAAAAAACTCACATGGGAAAGGACTTCTCCTTTTTCTTCTTTAAGAAACAGCCTGCTAGATCCCCAACTAAATCCAAGAGCTTCACAACGTATAATGTTGGCCTTAATCCCTGGGAAAGACTCCTCAAGCAATTTCAGATAAGATTTCCGTTCAATCATCTTGGCCAACATTCTTCATAGGAAAAATCAAACTCATCGGTAAAACCTAATCCATGCTCTTCCTTCAGCCTGAAGCGAGTACCGGATAAGGCTCGTTGATCGATCTTTACCATGTCTTCTTTAGAAAGAACAAAGTTTGTGACATCTAGATTTTCTCGGATGTGATTTGCATTTTTGCTTCCAGGCAAAGGAATACATCCATGTTGTATGATCCAGCGAAGAGCGATTTGGCAGGCTGTTTTCCCATATTTTTTTCCAATTTCACCTAACATTTCGTCTTCGCTAATACGGCCCAAATCTAACGGCCTCCAGGCTTGGACAGTCATAGAATGCTCACGACAAAAGTCCAAAAGCCCGCTATCATAAAAATAGGGGTGCATTTCTACTTGAACCCACGTGATGGGGATGCCTATCTCTAATGCTTTTTTTAAATGATTTACGGAGACATTACTTAATCCAATGTGACGGATTTTTTTTTGCTGCCTAAGCTCTTCCATTGCAGCTAGCGTCTTCTTGATAGACATTTTACTGTTGGGCCAATGTAGCAAATAAGCATCGAGATAGTCTGTTTGCAGCTGTTTTAGTGTTAAATCCAGGTCTCTACACAAATCTTCCGGAGATTGGTCATCATGCCCCACTTTCGAAATGATGTAGAAATGAGAGCGGTCTTGGCCTTTTAAAGCTTTGGCAATGCTATCGAAATTTTCATAGTAGGTAGCTGTATCGATGATCCGATATCCGATTTTAGCTGCTTGTCTTAATGCTTCTGTGCAGACATCGCCGGTTAAGGGATAAGTCCCAAATCCTACAATCGGGTAATCAATCCCTTCAATTTTGCATATTCCACTCTTACTATCGACCTCGATAGGGTTCGAAGAGGCGAATAAATTCACAAGACCTCCCATCATAAAAAATAAAAATAAAAGCCATGTCCTGTTCATGTTAGGCATAGAAAACTTCCCGATCAACTTAAGGCACTAAGTCGCAAGTACCGATCGTGATGCCGATATAGGTGCTTGGCGTGGGCGTCGTGCACTGCATCAGGACGTTGGGATAGAGAGGTTCATCGAATCCGTAAGCGTAAATAGGCCCGCAATAGTGAATGGCTTCAGAGTAGACGCTATACCAAGGACCTCCTGCGCTTGCGGGCAAGTTGGAGCTATTATTGTAATAGCTACTTGAATGGGCAGTTAGATAACTATTGCTAAGAGGATTGGAAGGTGAAAAGGCAGCTGGCAAAAGCCCCGCTACCATCGCCTCTTCAAAAAGTTTGCTGACTTGATTTCCCTGCAGGTTGGCTGCAAAGGTTGAATTCAGATTTTGAGATGCAAAAATCAGATAAGATGTTGGGCCGTTTGTCGGAGAGGGGCTGGATGCATTGGCTGTACTTGGCGCAGGAAAAAAAGACTGCCCTTCAGTGGTAAAGGAGGGGCAAAAGTTCATGACATTGCTTCCGTTGATAGTCGCGGTATAGACTCCTGAAACCATATTGGCTAAGCAAGTGCCTGGTTGCGTGTACAAAGCAGAAGGCGGTATCCCAAAATAGAGTCCGTTTGTTTTATAATAAGCAGTAGGTCCCGACCACAGAAACTGGATCAAGCTAAATCCGTAAGCGCCGGCATTATCAAAGTAGTTAGGATCAAATTTATTAGGAAACGAGCTGGCAGTCCCTACACTCATCGCAGAACCGGGAGAAAGAATACGG
>JAGOLG010000009.1 GCA_017994195.1 Rhabdochlamydiaceae bacterium | reverse complement strand
TTCCCTTAGCCGTTCAAATCAGTTTCCACTGGATGATAAAAAGAGTTTCTTCTTCTATGTCTTGTTTTAATTTGGCTTGAGTTTGATCGATTAGGTCATCCTTCTGACGATTGATTTCTCTGACGGCTTCATCAAACTCTTTCCAAGCAGTATCTCTCTTTTTTTCGAGTATACGTAAACTTCTCTGAATTGCTAGCTTCTCCGGGAAATTAAGAGCTGTACGCACCTGCTTTTTTAACTCCTTAATTTCGCTATCATAATCATCGAGCGTAGTTTTTAGCGACTGCCGTTTATCGTCAGCCCAACGGTCTAGTTTATCCATCTCTTCTTGGAAGAAAACACCGCTTCTTTCAGAGATAGTTGAAAGAAGTTTGCTCTTTACGCGTTGATAGGGTAAATCTGTGAGATTAGTAGGGACAATGGAGTTGTGCCGAACATCGGCCGGTAAATTAAAGAGACGGCGGGCCTGATCTGCGTCCAGTTCGCTGCCCTTATCGGTTAACGCTATGGAGAGGATGTGGTCTTCAGAATCCAGAGCCTTAACTGTTAATCGTTTCACTTCAAGAGTGCCAGAACATCCTATCAGAGACTCTAAAGCCGATATTTTCCTACCCTGCCCTGTGTAATGAAAGATAAGTTCGGCTGAGGGCAACTGTTTTTCTTGGACTGAGCTAAGAACCCAATTTGCAAGTGGGTGTTGGCTGCGATAATGATAGCCAATAGAATCTTGTCGTTTGAGTGTATAGAGACCAGTCTGAATTTCTGGCTGCGGAGGCGTTTTCAATGTAAATGAGAGCTCGGCTTCATTGAAAACAGCCTGATCTTTGAGAACGTGTTGAGTTGTGTCCCAAAGCAAAGCCTCATAAAGGCTAAGAGATTCGGCTGTTTTTGCCTTGTAGATATTGAGTTTTTCAGCCACCTCAGCATCAAAATTCTCCAAAAGTTTTTGCCGGGTATACAGCATATTCTCGGTAATCTCTTCGCTCATTTCTTGCTGTAAAGTATCAAAGGCTGATTGGATGTCCTCTTTCTTCCTGCAGGTCTGATAAATGTTGGCGATGCGCTTTTCGAATTCAATTCCAGACTCAATGCAGCAACCAAGAACCTCATCGCTAGCTCCAAAAACACCATCAAATAGGCGGAATTTTTCGGAAAGAAGCTGATAAACTCTTTGGTCAGCAGCATTGTTTTTGTTGAGAAAATTGACTACGACCACATCATGTTTTTGACCATATCGGTGACATCTGCCAATTCGCTGTTCGATTCTCTGGGGATTCCAAGGAAGGTCATAATTCACAACGAGGGAACAGAATTGAAGGTTAATTCCTTCAGCTGCAGCCTCAGTGGCAATCATGATTTTAGCTTTTTCGCGGAAATAATCTACAAGAGCCGCTCTAGTATCAGCAGTTTTTGATCCGGTAACTTTATCGGTACCTCTAAAGCGAGATTCCCATTCAGCATAAATGCTTTTTGACCGTTCATCAGTATTTGAACCATTAAAAAGAACAAGATTCTCAGAATATCCATTTTCTGAGAGGAGCTTAACAAGGTAGTTTTGGGTTCGACGAGATTCGGTAAAAATAATGGCTTTCTCTGCTCCTCCTAGATCGCCAGTCATTTGAAACCCTATTTTCAGGGCTTTAAGAAGCGATTCTCCCTTTGCATTCTGGGAGATTTTCATTGATAGATCAAAAAATCTTCGAAGCTCAAGAATCTCTTCTTGAATCAATTGACGCTCTTCGGGCGTGAGGGGTCTTGGCATTTCTTCATCATTTATTTCCAACTCATCAGATAGCTCCTCGAATCTTTCAAAATCTTCTTCGAGAGCTCGATCTAGCTTTTTGTCATTTTTAAGACGTTTCTCAAGCTTGTTTGTGAGAGATTCTAAGGCCCCGGCAATCGCAAAAGTTGAGGAGGCAAGCAATCTACGTAAAACAAGGGTCATCAGGCTGCGTTGACTTGATGGAAGGGCCTGTAGATTTGGACGACAGAGATAGTCTGAAATCATATCATAGAGAACTTCTTCATCTGCAGTTGGTATAAACTCTTCAGTATGCGCTTTTCGTTCGGTATATTGGATGTATTTGAGAACTTGTCTTCTTAGGGTACGTTTACAAATCTGACTCAGACGATTCTTTAGATCATCAAAATTATCTTCTGAAGTAAGTCTAGAGAATTGAGAACGGAAGCTTGTTAAATCCCCGAAAGCATGCTCATCTATAAAACTGACTAATCCATATAGCTCAAGTAAGGAATTCTGTAACGGAGTAGCTGTAAGAAGAAGCTTAGGGGCATGTCCTGTAGCTTCTTTTAATTCCCTTGCAACTTTATTACCCGTTTTATAGACGTTCCGTAGACGATGAGCCTCATCTATAACGATTAGATCCCATGGAATGGATTTGATAAAGTCTGCTTTATTACGAGCAAAGGAATATGAACAGATGACGATTTCAGATACGTCAAAGGGATTGCGCTTTCCCTCTTTGACGGCTTTTTTAAAAGAGGCGGTTTCCAAGATCATTGAAGAAAGATAGAATTTTTCCTGCAATTCTTGATGCCATTGCTTCCGCAGGCTTGAAGGAAGAATAATCAAAAGTTTTCGTTTTCGCTCAGCCCATTTTTGGGAGAGAACTATCCCAGCTTCGATGGTTTTGCCAAGCCCCACCTCATCAGCAAGAATAGCGCCTTTAGAAAGAGGTGAACGGAATGCGAATAACGCTGCATCTACTTGATGAGGGTTTAGATCGACCTGAGAATCCATTAAGGCTGCGGTAAAGCGTTCTACGCTGTCCGAAGGGCAACGTCGAAGCAACTCATGAGCAAAAAGCTTGGCGTGATAATCCGTAATCATTCGAGAACACTATTTGCTGCAAGTCGATACGAACAAAGACTGCAAGCTGGATTTGATTCGGGAGGCCGTATCGCAGTTAGTGTAGAGTGAATCTCAAGTAATTTAGGCTCTACCCAGCTATCATCTCCAAGATAAGGAATGACAGATATCTCGAATTCAAGACATGCATCAAACTCAGGCATATCTTTCTTTCCATTACAGTACACAAAATAGCCTGTTGGAGAAACTTGAAAGCCATTTTTTCTAAAAAGCCATTGATAGACTTCCATCTGCCTTTTGTAGCTAATTTGCCAGTCAGCATCCAAGTTGATTTCACCTGATTTGCTAGTTGCCTTGTAGTCTACGATGACAAGTTCACCAGAAGGTTTAATCCAAACGTCATCGATTGCACCCATCACTAAAAACCGCGTTGATTCTTGTAGATAAGAAATACCTTTCTGATTTTTTCTCCAATCATCAAGTCTTTCATGCTTAAAGGGTATGGCATCAATGTTATTCTCAAGCATTAGGGGATGTGCCTCACCTTTCTCTCTATATGAATCGAACTCTTTCTTAAGAAGGTGATCAACTGCAGAGTTTAGATTGAATGGGAACCCACTTGGTTGAGAAACCCCTAGTTTGCGATCGAGATAGAAGCAAAAGGGACATTCACAAAAAAGCTCGATTTTTGAACGGCTTAATTTGAATGGTTTTGTATCTTGAAGGTCAAATCCTTTTCTTTTCATTTGTTACCAATCCTAATCAGTTAATTTGTGATGCAATAATACAACAAACAAACAAATAAAAACCATACGACTTTATTACAAATTAAATGAAATAATCAAAATTAGCATAACACATCAACAATAGGAGAATAAAAATAAAGTTTAATATTTTAAGGATTCAGAGGTATGAGTTGACTGCTTTAAAAAAACATTTTACTAAAATCAGGATAAACCATTCACTCGTCTAAAAAATATCCGAATGGTTTCTTTAGTGCTTTAGCAATTCTCTCTAAAGTTTCAAGCGAAGGTATAGACAAACCAGTTTCGTATCTAGAAATGCTTTTCTGCATTGCGCCAATTGCTTCAGTGAGCTGGCCTTGAGTCATACTAAGGAATGGATCGAATTTAGCCTGAATAGGCTGCATGAGACTCTTGGAAAGAATGTAACATTGGCTGCTTTGGCATTGAAAGATCTATTGGGAAGTGTAGAGATGGAGCCTGTGCCTGGTGAATGTTTTATTGAAAATGGGAAGCTTATTGAAAATCGAGGCTATTATGTGGCCCATACAAACATCGATACCCTCGCCCTCATGGACGAGACCAAGGGTTCGAATTGGTTATGTTGGCGGAGGAGGTGGGATTCGAACCCACGAAACATTTTCATGTTTACACGCTTTCCAAGCGTGCTCCATCGGCCACTCGGACACTCCTCCAAAAAAGGGGTCTATCTTAGACCATGCATCGATTTACAAACAAGTGACCATAAGGTATGATACTTCGTACGATGAAAAAAATCTTTTCAATTCTTCTTTGTTTACTTTGTTTTGGATGTTCTTCTTCGGAAACCTCTAAACCCAAAATTTTAGTTACAATTCCTCCTTATGCTGGCTTTGTAAAAAGTTTAACGGACGGTTTAGTTGATGTAGAAATTTTTGTGCCGCCGGGATCCAACCCTCACGCCTATGAACCCACACCAGAACAAGTCAAACGCTTTACTCAAGCCAAAATTTGGTTTAGAACAGGCGATCCGATTGAAACTAAAATGGTCGCTTTCCTGCAGCAGTACAATATAGAAATTGTAAATATTTCAAGCGATTGGGCAAATCTCGATGAGCCGCATACACATGCCCATCAGCATGAAGTTAAAGATCTCCATGTATGGATGGATCCTGTGATTGTCTCGAGCCAAGTTGAAGAAATAACTCAGCTTTTATCCAAGCAATTTCCAGAAATGTCCTCTATGATCAGAGATAACCGCGACAAAATAAAGTCTCAGCTGCATCAACTAAATATTACGACAATAAATAAGCTGGCTCCGTTTCAAAATCGTTATCTTTTAGTCTCCCATCCGGCACTCGGGTACTACTGCGCCCGGTACGATCTGAATCAGCTCTCTGTTGAAATCGAAGGAAAAGATCCACGTCCGCAAGATATTGCAGATCTCATGAATACCCTGAAAGCACATCCTGTTCCCGTGGTGCTCATCGAGCCTCAATATAACAAAAAAGGGGCTATCTTGATCGCAGATAAACTCCACATTCCTTATGAGGAAATCAATCCTTATGCTGAAGATTATTTTGAAATGTTCAATCAACTGACAAATATCATAGTAAAGTATTATGGCCATTCAAATTCATAATCTCAATTTTCAGTACGATGAAAATCCTCTTCTTCAAGATGTCTCTATAGAGATTGCAAAAGGAGAATGCCTTGCCGTCTTTGGACCCAACGGTGGAGGAAAAACTACACTTCTCAAGCTTCTTATGGGTTTTTTAAAACCTAATAGCGGAACTATTTTACTAGACGGGATGGAACCTCAAAAAAGCCGCCGAAGAATGGGATATGTTCCTCAAATCTCCCAATTAGACAGGCAGTTTCCGATCACCGCCTTAGAAGTCGTCAAGATGGGGGCGCTATCCTCTTCGCTATTTCATTCCTATAAGCCAGGCAGCGAGGATGAAGCTCTTGCAATGTTGGATAAAGTAGGCCTCAAGCATATGGCGCAAACACCCTTTGGCTCCCTTTCAGGAGGGCAGTCTCAAAGGGTTCTCATTGCTAGGGCTCTCATGGGACGGCCCGACTATCTTTTTCTCGATGAAGCGACCGCTAGCGTCGATCCTTCAGCAGAAGAACATTTTCATCAGTTAATTCAGGAACTTAAAGGAATTATTACTATTGTTATGGTCACGCATGATCTTCCTGAAGAAATGTCTTATATCGATCGTTTTTTCTGCGTCTATCGAACAATCACACCTTATTCCCCTGCGCAAGTCTGCGATCATTTTGCTAAGGGACTTTATCATCCTCCACTGAAAAGACCACCGAAAAGAAAGGATCCTTAAATGATAGAATCACTCCTTTCCTTTCCATTTTTAATGACTTCTCTTCTTGCAGGACTTGCTTCATCTGTCACAAGCGGAATTGTCGGATCGTATGTCGTTGTCAAACGGATCGTCTTTATTAGCGGAAGCATCGCTCACTCTGTCTTAGGTGGAATGGGATTTTTTCTTTGGCTGAAGCGAACGTATCACCTCGATTGGCTCGACCCTCTTTACGGCGCTCTCATTGCTGCCATGCTATCGGCACTCCTCATCGGATGGATCCATCTTAAATACCGTGAAAGAGAAGATACCGTGATTGCAGCCATCTGGTCGACAGGAATGGCTCTCGGCGTGATTTTTGTTTCATTCACGCCTGGATATAATGTAGAGCTCATGAATTTTTTATTTGGTAATATCCTGTGGATTTCACAAACGGACTTAACTCTTTTAATCTCTCTTGCTGCATTTGTGATCCTAGTGACACTTCTTTTGCACCAGAAATTTCAAGCAGTTTGTTTTGATGAAACAGAAGCCGAGCTTCGAGGTATTTCTGCAAAAAAATATTATCTTATTCTTTTAAACCTCGTAGCGATATCTGTTGTGATTTTGATTCAAGTTGTGGGAGCGATCTTGGTGATTGCAATGCTGGCTATTCCTGCAGCGATTGCAAGCCATTTTTCAAAAAAGCTATCCCATATGATGATTCAGGCTGTGATCTTTGGAGCTCTTTTCACAGCGATTGGACTTGTCATGTCATTTTATTTAAATTGGCCGCCCGGAGCAACGATCGCCCTTGTCGCAGCGCTTGCCTACGCAGTGCATTTAATGATCTATTATAGAGCTGTAAATCGCTGAAGCATCTGTTGCCAGGCTGATTTTCGCTGGTGAGACTTGTGATGACGATGACCCCGATGGTGTGCTTTTCGATGAGACCGTGCTTTCTTTTTCATCCTATTGACAGCGCACGAGCCCAGTTCTTTAGGACTGGGAGGAAGCGCTGCTCCCTCTTGTTAATTAACTCTTACTTTTTTAAACTACTGCACATTTTTAGGGTGTGCAACGGCATTAAGTTGTCTCCGCCTCCAGATATTCTGGACCCTAACTTTTAAGCCCCGATTTTAAATTTTAGGGCTGGCGCAAGAAACAGACGCTTAAATCTGAATCTTGCTCGATCTTTCGATTGAGCAACGGGCGTGAGAGCCATATGCTCGAGGTAAACCGTCCGTAAGGTGGACCCACTGGG
Organism: Rhabdochlamydiaceae bacterium; assembly: GCA_017994195.1. Taxonomy (GTDB): domain Bacteria; phylum Chlamydiota; class Chlamydiia; order Chlamydiales; family Rhabdochlamydiaceae; genus PALSA-1444. Next base: position 25,332 of record JAGOLG010000009.1, on the reverse strand, counting down.
TACCATAAATCACTGCTCCTTGGAGTTGGGTGTCAAAAAGCTTGTGCCTTTAGGCAGGAGTTGTTTACATAACCTCTTATTTTTGAAGCGTTGTTAAATCATCCACAAGTTTTTGAGGGATTTTCTTTGTTTCCTCTCGTGGAGTCGGCACATCTTTCCTATGGTTTTTTATCGTAATTTTAGAAGATTTCTTTTTTCCCCAGGATTTCATATAGCACCTCTTAGTTTCATATTAATATGAATTAATTTAATTTTCAAATAAATAATTACCATCTAAACAGCACTTCTTGATACATCCCCATTGATTGAAACTGCCTAATCGATTAACATGATCCCTACTTTTAGTATTTTTGAGGTAAAACGATGTACGCTATCATTGAAACAGGTGGAAAACAGTACCGAGTCGAAAAAGACGATGTCATTGATGTCGAGCTACTTGAGTCTGAACGTGAGTCTGAAAAGGGAAAATCCGTCGAGTTCACAAACGTCCTTTTCTTCAATGATGGCAAAAACGCCAAAGTAGGGTCTCCTTACGTTGCAAAAGCCGTTGTGAAGGGTGAATTACTCATGGAGTCCAAAGGACCTAAAGTCATCTCATTCAAGTACAAACAACGAAAAGGGGTTCGCCGAAAAGTCGGTCACCGTCAAAAATATCATCGAATCAAAATTACAGAGATTACAGGATAGGTCATGGCACATAAGAAAGGTCAAGGTTCAAGCCGTAACGGTCGCGATTCAAAATCCAAGCGCCTCGGCATTAAAGCCACTGCAGGTCAAGTTGTTACAACTGGCAGCATCTTAGTTCGTCAACGAGGAACAAAGTGGGCTCCAGCAAAGAACGTCGCAGTGGGTCGCGATGATTCTCTTTTTTCACTGATCGACGGTGTTGTCTCCTTTAAAAAGGGAGTCAAGACATTCGTGTCAGTCCTCCCCGTACAACAATAAGTTTTTTTTATGTTTACCGACAAAGTCACTCTCTCACTTACCGCAGGACGTGGGGGAAATGGCGTTATAGCCTGGCGTCGGGAAAAATTCATACCTAAAGGCGGACCTTGCGGAGGAGACGGTGGAAAAGGCGGCTCAGTCTACATAGAGTCTGACACACAAGTCGTATCCCTTGAAAATCATCGCAATAGACGCATTATCAAAGCCCAAAACGGAAAACCCGGAGGCTACAACCTTTGCAGCGGAAAAGGCGGCGAAGACATCGTCCTTAAAATTCCTCCAGGAACACTCGTTAAAAATGCGCAAACAGGCGAAGTGATTTATGACTTCGTAGAAAGAGAGCGCTCCGAACTTATTTGCAAAGGCGGAAAAGGCGGAAAAGGGAACAACCATTTTAAAACTCCGACCAACCAAGCCCCTTACATCTGTACTGAAGGCCTCGATGGAGAAACAATTGAAGTTGAGCTCGAACTCAAACTAATCGCAGATGTCGGCCTCGTTGGAATGCCCAATGCAGGGAAGTCCTCACTTATGACTTGCATGACGCATCTCGAAGTTAAAATCGGCGCATATCCTTTTACAACCCTCTTCCCAAACCTGAGCTATATCCACTTTGCTGAAAACGATCGTATTCTCGTTGCTGACATCCCTGGAATTATTGAAGGGGCGCATGAAGACCGCGGCCTTGGGTTTGAATTCTTAAGACATATTGAAAGATCTGCTGTCCTCATCTATGTCGTCGACACATCCGGCCTTGAAGAACGAGATCCTATCGATGATTTCCGCGTGCTTCAAAATGAACTCAAAGCCTACAATCCCGCACTCTTAGAAAAACCTTCGCTTGTTGTCCTTAACAAAATGGACCTCGAAGAATCTTCCCTCCACCTTCCCCGCTTTAAAGAAGCCTTTCCAGACACTCTATTCTTCCCGATTTCAGCATTGAACAATGAAGGCATTGAACCTCTTGTCCAGGCGATCCATTCTCTTGTTAGAACTTCATCCCTCGCCTAAATCAGTATGAGTGGTAATTTAGCTGTAAACCGAGAAACCGGTTATGTTGCGCAATAGATTATTACGCAACTAAACATTGCGCAATAAATCAAAAAGATTGCGCAATAACGATTGTTCTCTTTTGAAAACTCTATATGTGATTGATTTTAAGCATATTTTGCGAAGAATCGAAGAAATTACTTCGAATGAAAGTGCTTTAAGGAAGGCAAAAAGCCAGCCTCTACATAATACTTTACGTACTTATTGAATAATTTTTGATCGATTTTGGGACATTTTAGATGAGAAGATTTTAGTGCGGCTTTTAGATGATCCGTTGCAAAAGTTAATCGCCCTAGCGGTTTAGAAAAATCGGTGTCGGCTAATAGAGATGCAAGAGCTTGGAGGCCTGCATCGCCTGTCTGTGATTGATCAAGTAAAGCTTGCCTCCAGGTAAGAAAGTCCACTTTTTTAAGACGATATTTCAGCTGGGCCAAAAACTCAAAAACCTTTGAGTAAGATAGCTGATAAGGACTGACCACGTGATATTGGGCGTCGATGGATTGGGGCTGAGTAGAGATAATATGCATCGCCTTACAAATGTAGTCTACAGGTGTTAAATCATCATATAAATCGGTGCGTGGAACCATCTTAAGTTTGAGACATACTTGCACCATCCTCCACAGAAAATCTCCTGTGGGACCTGCTCCTTTTTTTGTATCGCCGCTGACACGGGGCAGCCTAAGAATATTGCACGGTATCCCGCGAGATCTTGCAATTAAAACGAGCTTCTCTGCAACCCATTTACTTTCGACATACCCGTTGGTGACTTTCTTACTTTTTTCGATATCGGCATCTTCGGCAATCGGCATCTTCTTGATTCCCTCGACAACAGCTACAGTTGAAATAAACTGCAAGGGTTTGAGCCGAGAGGTGCTGGCCAGTCTAATTACCTCCTGGGTTCCTAAGACATTAGCGGGTTTATGCTGCTCATACGACATTGCATGGTTGACAAAGGCTCCAATGTGAAAGATTGAGTCCATTTCAGCGGCAAGTTGGTGAAATAATGATGGGCTAAGTCCAAGCAGAGGTTTCTCAAGGTACCCAGCAAGGGAAACAATGCGATTTTTGTAAGAAGGCTTCCAAATCAGATAGGTTTTAAGAGTTTTAATGAGCCTCTCGAGAGCTTCTTTTTCTGAATCTGCTCTCACAAGACAGTAAACTTTAGCTTGTGTTGTGTCGAGGAGCTCTTTAAGGAAAAAAGCTCCCACAAAACCGGTAGCTCCAGTCAGAAAAATCTTTTTCGGACGGGTGTATTGAGATGTTAGAGGAGGAGTCAGCCCTTTTGATTGGATGCTGCCGTCTAAAACGGCTTCTTTATCTCTCCACTCAGCAAATGACCGGCGGGCAGCCATCTTTTTTGGGCCTTTGCCTAGAGCCTGGTCAATACTGAGGGCATACTTTTCAAGTGTGGAGTTTTCGAAAATCACACTGACAGGAATATCGACATTAAACTCTTTACGCACCTTCGAGTTGAGCTGCATGGCTAAAATAGAATGGCCCCCAATATGAAAGAATTGATCCTGTCTACCAACCGTGGGGACCTTTAAAAGAATCGACCAGATCTTCGCTAGCTTTTTCTCCGTTGGAGTGACAGGTTTTTCAGATGGAGTTTGTTTGAGTTGGGACGCTGGCTCAGGAAGTTTAGAACGATCGATTTTTCCATTTGGCGTCAGAGGAAATTTTTTAAGAAAAACAAAATAGCTTGGCATAGAATGCTTAGGAAGCTTTGAGGCAAGATATTCTCTGAGCTCAACTTCATTGATTACCTCTCCCTCTTTCGGCTCGATATAAACAATCAGTCGTTTTTCAAGCGGCTCGATTTCTTTTGCAATGGCGATGCAGTCAGCTATTTTTAAATAGTGCCGAAGAGCTCCCTCGACTTCATCAAGCTCTATACGGAATCCAAGAATTTTCACTTGTGTGTCTATTCTGCCAAGATAGTCGAGATTTCCACTGGGAAGAAAACGAACTAAATCACCTGTACGATAGAGTAAACCAGATCCAAAAGGACTTGGGATGAATTTATCGGCTGTTTGTTTAGGATTATTTAAATACCCTCGTGCAAGACCCTCTCCTCCTATAAACAGTTCACCATAAGCCCCGACAGCAGCTGGCTTGAACCCGGCATCAAGCACATAAACCTGAGTTCCTTGCACAGGACGTCCGATAGGAATCCGTAGATCTTTTTGTTTAACAGTGTAGGTCGTTGTAATGTGGTTTTCTGTCGGACCATAAATATTCAAAATCTTACATGAGGGAAGTTTTTCGAAGGCAAGATGAGCATGATGCGCCGACATGACATCTCCTGTAGATCCGAAAAAACGGACTTTGCGTAAAAATCCTAGCCCTTCTTCAACCATCAGATTGAATAGACGAGCCGTCAAATATAAATGGGTGATTTTTTCATTCTCTATAAACTGACCTAGCTCAATAGGAGAAAATTCTATTTGCGGGTAGATGCAAACGGTAGCTCCATTCAAAAGCGCTCCCCATACTTCTGCAGCAAACATATCAAAAGAGATATTCGCAACTTGAAGGATCCGATCACCTTTACCTATCTTGATCCAAGTCGGTTTTTTAAGCAGACGGACAAGCCCTAGGTGTGGATATTCAACTCCTTTTGGTTTTCCAGTTGAACCCGACGTATAATTGATATATGCCAAATCATGAGAGTCTATCTTTAGATTTAAATTAGATTTGGAATACGTCTTTAAATCGAGCTCTTTTGGATAGATAAGAGTGAGTTTTTTTTCTGGAAATTGGTGAGCAAAGGAGCGTTCTGTGATGAGAACTTTCAACCCCGTGTTTTCAATCATATAGAGCTTTCGCTCCATCGGATAACTTGCATCAATCGGCACAAACACAGCCCCTGCTTTCATAATTGCTAAAGCAGCGACAATAAGATCATCGGAGCGCTCCAAATAGACTCCGACAAAATCGTGCTGTTGAACACCTAACTTTTGCAAATATCTTGCAAGCTGATTCCCTTTTTCATTTAATTCTTTATAAGTCAGAGATTTCTCTTTAAAGCGAACCGCACTTTGATGGGGGGTTTGATCTGCCATTTTTTCAAAAAGGTCCGACACAGTCTCATCTTTAGGATAATCATCACCCACTTGATTCCAATCGACGACGACTTGATGGAGCTCTTCATGATTAAGAATGGGAAGGTCTCCGATTTTTTCCGCATCATTTTGTATGATGCCCTTTAAAAATGTATGAAAATAAGAAAGCATCCTTTGAATCGTTTCTTTTTCGAATAAGTCAGTGCAATATTCAAAGCGGCACTCTAGCCTATCACCATGATCTATGATAAAAAGGGTTAAATCGAACTTTGAGGTCTTCGTGTTGCATGGCAAAGCATGCAAGTGAGCCTCATTAAAATTGATTACTGACTGGGTGATGTTTTCATAAACAAAGAGCACTTGAAAAAGAGGATTGAAACTGGGATTGCGTGCTGGATTCAAGGCATGAATAATCAAATCGAGAGGGACATCAGAATTTTTATAAGCATTTGACATCGTCTGATTGACATTTTGTAAAAATGTTACAAAAGGGATAGAGCCCTCGCATTTTGAGCGAATGATAAATATTTGCAAAAAATAACCTATCAACGGCTCTAATTCAGGCCTTGTACGATTAGCATAGGGAGTCCCTACTGTCAAATCTTCTTTGCCGCTATATCGATAGAGAAAGGATTGGAAGGCAGCAAGAAAAAAGACAAATGGTGTGACCCCTTCCTTTTGCGCGATGGATTTACAATGATCTGCGAGCTCCTTTGATAATCGAACAGTTTCGATGTCACCACGACCCGTAAATTGAGGCGGTCGCGGCTTATCCCAAGGAAGCTCAAGAAGATCAGGCGTACCTTCCAGCTCCCCTTTCCAATACTCAATTTGTTTTTGCACTTCCTTCCTTTTAATCCATTCTCTTTGCCATACCGCATAATCGCCGTATTGGATGGATAAAGGAGCAAGCTTTTTGGCTTGATATAACTCGATCCATTCCTTGAAGAAATTTTCATATGAAAGGATATCAAAAATAGTGTGATGAACACGTATGGCGAGGATGGGTTCTTTTTTTGGAATATGAATAAAAATCACCTGCAGTAGAGGCAGCTTTGTCAAATCCATGCCCTCTGCCATTTTTTCTTTCAGTAATAAAAAGGCCTTTTCTTCATTTTTAACTTTGAACTGAAGAAAAAAATCTTCACATTTTTTTTCGACCTTTCCGATCGTGATGCCTTTTTTTTCTTCATAATGCGTCCGCAAGATCTCATGACGCTCTATCATTTTTTGCAGCGCTCGTTTTAATCTGGGTACATCTATTTTCCCTTTGATTCGGTAGACATAGTGCACCATATAAAGTAGCTTTTGAGGAGTGATTTTATTAATCAACCACATCGATTCTTGGTTGAAGGATAAAGGAATTACAGCACCTTTTTTCCTCCGAGGAATTGTCACTAAACGACCTTGTTTTAAACCATCCATTCGAGCTGCTAAATCGGCAAGAATAGGATGTTGAAAAAGGGTTGATGTCGAGACTTCTTGCCCAAAGCTTTTTTTCAATTGAGAGACCACTTGCATCGCGCGGATGGAATCGCCGCCTATTTTGAAAAAATGGGCATTTCTATCGACTATCGAACGGTGTAAAAGATTAGACCAAATCTCACCGATTGTTTTTTCTGTTTCTGTCTTCAAATTTGATTGTTTTGCTTCAACTCCTTTTGCAGGCGCAGGAAGCGCTTTTCGATCCACTTTTCCGTTTGGAGTCATCGGTAAAAATTCTAAGACAACAAAAAAAGAAGGAATCATATACGCAGGAAGATGTGACGACACCCATTTTCTTAGCTGCTCCTGTGTGATTTGTTTCTTCTCTTTAGATTCCACATAAGCAACCAATTCTTTCTCACCAGGAATATCTTCACGGGCAATCACAATACAGTCTGATACACCTGGGCTTTTACGTATCACTTCTTCGATTTCACTCAGTTCGATTCGAAAACCCCTAATCTTGACCTGTGTATCGATACGTCCTAAGTACGAAATATTTCCATCTGGAAGGTAATGGACAAGGTCTCCCGTGCGATATAACTTTCCTTTCCCGAATGGATTTGGAACAAATTTCTCATCCGTGAGTTTCTTTCGATTAAGATACCCCTTTGCAACGCCGTCTCCCCCTGCATATAACTCACCGGGCTTGCCAAATGAGACCAATTTCCGCCCCTCATCCAAAATATAGGCGGTGGTATTACTAATTGGATGACCTATGGGAACTTCTTTCTCTATTTCTTTTGTATTAGTAATTGTATAAGCCGTCGTGTGAGTCGTATTTTCAGTATGTCCACAAGCATTGATTAGATGGCAGGACGGAAGGTTTTTAAACGCTATCCTTGCATGCTTGGCCGACATCACATCGCCCACAGAACAGATATATCGGACTTTTTGGAGCGAGTCTAAAGCCTCATCTACCATCACATTAAATAAACGAGCCGTGAAAATAATTTGAGTGATTTTTTCTTGGACGATAAACTTCCCAAGCTCATCGGACGATAATGTGATCTGTGGATAAATACACAAGGTGGCCCCATTCAAAAGAGCCCCCCAAAGCTCATGTGTGAGCGCATCAAAAGAGATGTTGGAGATTTGCAAAAACCGATCATCAGTCGCAAAATAAATCCAATTAGGTTTAATCACCAACCGGTTGATCGCTTGATGATAAATTTGTACACCTTTTGGATTTCCAGTTGTTCCTGAAGTATAGTTGACATAAGCCAAGTCCATCGGACCGATTTTTAGATTTAAATTAGCAGTAGAGCCTGAAAGTTTGATGTCATCCAAAAGTACGAACTTAAGCTTACCTTGCGGAAATTGACTCTCAAAAGCTCCAGAAGTGATTAAAACCTTGAGCTTCGTATCGTCTATCATGTAGAGTTTTCGCTCCATGGGATATGAAGCATCGATCGGGACGTAAATTCCACCCGCTTTTAATATCGCTAAAATTCCGACAAATAAATCAATGGATCGTTCCAAATAAATACCAACGAAATCTTGTTTTTTCACCCCCAATTTTCGGAGATGCCGGGCAAGTTGGTTGGCTTTATGATTGAGCTCTTGATAGCTCATAGACAGGCCCCTAAACCGTAGAGCTGTATGATCGGGGTATTGATTCACGATTTCTTCAAAGACTTCCACAACGCTTTTATTGTGTGGATAGGCCGTTTTAGGGCCCTGGGCTAGCTTAAGAAGTTTTTTGCGATTCATCCTAGAGCTGGGATATAGTAAATAAAAGATTTATTTACAAATAGCAACTGCGCCAGAGAAAGCATCTTGCAGTGATAGCGATTTGACCCATGTATCTTTTACAGACACCCAATCCTCTCCAAAGCAGTCCCACTCTTTCATATTGTCCTGAAGGCCTATTCCTAGTGCTTTACAGCATGCCTCTTTCCGATTCCAGATTTCCCAGAAGCGAACTGAACAATCTTTTTCTTGAACATACTCTTGCTCTCTTGAGGAAAAGCAATTCACGATTACTTGGTCCATTTCATTAATCGGATAAACACTTTCGATGTCAATTCCAATAGCTTCTTGCCAGCTAAAGGCGACTGCAAGCCATCCCTCAGAGTCGGAAAGATTAAAATGAAGGGATTGATTTGGAAGATAAAGTTTACCTTCTGGGGTCGTTGCCAAGTCCTTAGGAACCTCTCCCAAATAACGACCAATTAACTCTCTTAGAAACTCTTCATGGGGTAGATCCGTTTTACCAAACCAAACATGAATAGCGGTCTTATCTTTTGGAGGGTCTTCTTCGAAAAATAAAATCTCTTTTTTCATGATAACTGCTTTTCTTGTTTATCCAAGCATCTGATCCAGACAAAAGCCACAATGTGGTTTTCTTTCCAGCAAAAAATTTCTCGAACCAAAACCCTTACGGGCCAGTCAGCTTGAATTAAATTGATTTTTACCAAAAAAATGAATTAAAAAAAATAGTTGTGATATTTTACTATGAGCCGGTTACATTTAGATCATAGAACTCAAAATTAGGTACTTGTATGGAACATTCTTCCCAATATCATCTTGACTACTCGGCAAGCCTCTTAAGCACTTTCGATATCAGTGGTTCACTACTTCTTATAGATTGCCACTGGCAATCTAAGGGGATCAAACAAGATCTTTGGGAACTGATGAACGATCTTGATACACTTGAAAAAGACTACATAAATGCTATAGAGAAAGTGTCAACGGATATAGCTAAATGAGCCCAACTAATGAATTACTACCCGGAAAATAACCCGGAAGTTTCCCGGAAGCCAAGAACTTCCGGGTTCGTTGCCCAAAAAGTGTAATGGCCGGCAGACGGAAACCTTGCTGTCGGGCGGCTTGGACGTCCCGTCCTGAAATTCTGTTTGCTTGCTAGCGAGCTTCCCCCGGCTGTATTACGGTAATATTCACCCAAAAAGTTAGATGGAGAACATAGCGTGGTGTTATTGCATATTGTAAGAAAAGCATGCTGATATTTCTTATATTAAGAGTAATCAAAAAAAATATTGATTATCGGATATTTAAGATGATAAATACCAGTGGATACGGCGCTGTATTTGTTCCAACGAACTTCTTGAATTTGAGTAGTCGAGAGGCTGTCGATATTGATCTTCATCGACTCGTTCGAATTGGATTTACGGCATTTTTAGAAGCAGAGAATTACCATGTGGCAGTTTTGACTCTGGCATCGCCCGTATCATGAATTGATCAAACAGAGGAACAGTAAATGCCATGTCTCCATGTGATGGACTGTAGATCATCCCTTTTTTTATAAGTTTAGCTCTTCTTGGACCGAGACTTGCTATCTTGATACCTAATGCCTCTGCAACATCCGCCGTTCGATGAGGACCTGGACCAAGCTGGGCCATTATTCGTAAAAATTTCTTTTCTCCCATGGTAAGACGATCAAAACGGACTCTGAAAAAACTACTGTCAAGACGTTGAATAGCCAGAGCAGTAGCCTCATGAACAGTCTGCAAACTGATTGTCTTTTCTACAGCTAGATTCCAAATCTGATATCCCCATTCTTGAAGAAAGTATGGATAACCTTTTGTTAAAGAGAATATTTCCTTCAGCGCGAGGTTTTCAAAAATAATCCCCATGCTCTGTGTCGGTTCCTGCAAAGCACGCATAGCATCTTCTTCAGACAACTCTCCAATAGATGGAAAATCGAAAAGCCGCTCAGCATACGATTTTGAATCCCCAGCTAATTCAGGAAGTATTGGCAAACCAGCCCCCAGAAGTACGATAGGAAGCTGATTCTGTTGAATTTTATGCATGGCCATAATTAACGCACCCAATTCTTTCTCCTCCAGATATTGAATTTCGTCAATTAGAACAGCAACGCCTCTCTTTCTGTCTTCAGCAGCCTCTCCAATAGCCACAAAAAGATTGGGTAAATCAATTTCTAAGTCTCCGCTATCAGCTGTTCCTCTTTCTGGACTAATCTCCACCCCATAAGTAACATCATCTACTGTAATTTTTAAAGAACTCAAAAAACTTTTGAAAACAGCCCAGCCACGCCTAATTTTATCACTGGTTCCAGCAATCCGATCCAAAGAAAAAAGAACACTCCTTAAGTAGGGAACGAGCATGCAACCTAAGGATTTATTTTCATGAGCTTCAATCAGGATTGTTTGATATCCGGCCTCTTCTGCTGACCGCTTAATCTCATTTAGCAGTACAGTTTTGCCTACCCCGCGGAGCCCTGTAAGTAACAAGCTTTTTTCAGGTCTTTTTTGTTTTACCCGCGCAAGCAAGACCCGCGCTTGTTCAAGCACTGGACTGCGACCTACAAGTTCATGAGGTCGGGAACCGGCTCCTGGAGAAAATGGATTGCTTACTTTGTCCATCTTTTATACCAATTTATACCCATTTATACCTGCTTGCGATAATTTTACACAATATCTTAAGAATCAGGGGGTAAAAAAAATGGCATAGTCTAAAATAGAAGTAATTCTTTAGAAGACTTTCTCAATGCCTTCACAAGCTTGATTATGCTGAGAAGTGACGGGTACAGTCACGATAGTGTTGGAAAATATCCATGATCGAGGGTGCTTGATTTAAAGGTCAGGAAATCGGCAACTGCGACGATATTACGGCATTTTCAGTTAAAAACCAACTATAGCTTCTCAGGAAAACCATTGTACAAAGACATTTCAATCCGAATAGATTTTTTTTGCCGGTAACTGGAATCCTTTCAATCGATCGCACCTGCGGTGTCTCTCGTCAGAAAGCCGGTTCGCGCACAAGTGCGCTTCACTTCGATTCCAGACAGGAGCCACGTTGTGTGGCTCCTTTTCCGGCAAAAAATTTCTTCGAAATTTATTGGCCGGAACTGGAATCGAACCAGCGACACAAGGATTTTCAGTCCTCTGCTCTACCGACTGAGCTATCCGGCCAAAGAAGAGTCTAGGATAGAGGTCTTAACATTTTTAAGCAATGAATGACTCTTATTGCGCCTATTAATGACGGCCTGATATCCTGGATGCTGTACATGGAACCTTTGGAAAACTACCAACCTGAAAAAATTATTGTACGGATGCCCAATTGGATCGGAGATCTGGTTATGGCTACACCCGTGCTCAGTGATTTGAGAAAGGCTTATCCTAAAGCTCATATCACTGCGATGTGCAGAACTCCTATTTCAGATCTCTTACGCGAAGATCAAGATATCGATGAACTTTTTTGCTTTAGTAAAACTAATCGATTTGGACGAAGGAGCGATAAAAAAGATATCATTGAGAAATTGAAAAGAGGCAAATACGATCTAGGAATTCTTTTAACGCATTCGTTTTCTTCTGCCTGGTGGTTCTGGCTTGGAAAAGTTAAACGGCGCTTAGGCTACAAAGGAAACGGACGCGGTATTCTTTTAACAGATAAAATCCCCCTTCCGAAAAATGTTCATGAACAACATCTGGTCGAAACCTATAAGATGCTCTTAAATCCATTAGGGATTTCTCTTTCTCAATCGAAACCTCGTATTTATTTAACGGAGAAAGAACTCTCCGATGCTAGAACGCTATTAAAACAATTGGGTATTACGCCTGAGCATGCCCTCATAGGAATTAATCCTGGAGCCGCTTACGGTTCTGCAAAATGCTGGCTGCCTGAGCGTTTTAGAGAAGTCACAAAGAGGCTGCTTAAGCTAGAACATGTCAAAATTATCTATTTTGGCGATCAGGCTTCGATGCCGCTTGTAAAGGAAATCTGCCAAGATCTTCCCTCTCCTGTCATCAATTTGGCAGGTCTCACATCACTGAGAGAACTAGCAGCTCTTATTAAGCTCTGTAAAGTGCTGCTCACAAATGATAGCGGACCCATGCATATTGCTGCAGCAGTTGACACTCCGCTCGTTGCTCTTTTTGGATCGACAAATGAGACGGCTACTGGCCCTTATCAATCTGGAACGGTGATTAATAAACATGTTTCATGTTCTCCCTGCTATCGTCGCGAATGTCCCATCGATTTTCGGTGTATGAAGAAAATTGAAACGGATGAAGTCTATGCTGAAATCCTGCGGACGCTCAAAGAGTTTAAAGATGCTTAAGAAATTATGGAAAAAATGGGGGCCTAATCCCCTTGATAGCATTCTGAAAAAAGCTGCGAAAAAAGGGCATAAAACCATTTTGATCCCTTGGAATCGCGGTATGGGAGATATTGCGCTTGGCCTCTATGCCATTGTGCACCGCATCAAAACTTTCATCCCCGATGCTAAAATCACATTTCTTACGCGCACAGATCTTGAGGAGCCTTTTCAGCTGCTGCAAGGTGTTGATGTAATTGTTGATCCTTCTATGAAAAGGGGAGCACCTATCTCAGGTTCTCATGACTCTTATGATTTAGTGATAGAAAATGCAGATCCATCTCATTGGGTTGCTTGGCAGCGAGGAACACTGGTTCCTAAAATGGAGTGGAATCGAGCTTGGGATGATCTTTGCTCGCGTTTTAATCTTCCTGAGGGATGTATAGGTGCGCATGTCAACTGTGAAACCAACTATTATTTTGAAAGAAACTGGCCCGCAGAAAGCTGGCAAGAGCTTTTCTCCTCGCTTGAAGCTCCGATTATTCTTTTCGGTCTTAAGAAAGAGCCGATATTCAAACATCCGAAAATTCACGATCTTCGAGGCGAGACATCTCCGCTAGAAATTCTTTCAATCATTAAAAATCGATGCTCCCATCTGATTGCTCCTGACTCCGGCGTGCTTGGTCTCACGTACTTTTTGAACACCCCTTTTCCATTAAAAGTTGTCTCTCTTTGGGCCGATCCCAATCACGGTATTTTAAAACAAAATGTCCCTTCGCCTAACCCTTTGCTACTTCACACCCCTGTCATTAGTCCTGATTTAAAAAATGCAGCTCTTATAACTCCTGAAGCTGTGAGGGCAGCGCTATGTTAAAAGACAAAATCATAGACCGCCTTAAAGAGATGAAGCAGTTGCATCTCTCCACCAAACTAGACAGCCTGAGTGAAAGCGAACAAAAACAGTTTTTAGATCTTTTATCACCTGATTTACTCAAGAGTCAGCAAAAAAGTCTCAGCGCCTCTCGCATGAATGAAGATTTCCAGCCTATTTATGAAGCACCTCTTGCATCGGATGCTTGGACTCCTCTTGGAATAGAGCGGCTTACCCAAGGAAAAGTTGGCTGTCTTATTCTTGCAGGAGGACAAGGAAGCCGCCTGGGTCTTTCTGTACCCAAAGCGCTTGTCCCTATCACTCCAGATGGACAAAAAACACTCCTAGAACTTCATTTAGAAAAAATTGATCTTGCCCGGGTATTTCATCAAACCAACATCCCCTGCGCCGTGATCACATCGAAAGAAAACCACGCGCAGATCGCTCAGTTCATCAGAGAAAAAAACTTCGACTCATTTACAACTCTTGTCATCCAAAATGAGGCGCCTTTTTTAGATGACCTAGGAAACTGGATTCTACGAGAAGATGGCAAGCTAGCCACCGGTCCTGACGGCAATGGTTATGCACTTCATTTACTTCAAGAACGTGGACTATTGAACAACTGGAAAAAAGCAGGCATTGAAGAAATTACCATTGTGCCCATTGATAATCCTTTAGCAGATCCTGTCGATCCGGTTTTAATCGGATACCATGCTGCCCACTTGGCAGATGTCACTGTCAAAGTCATTACACGCCAGAATGAAGAAGAAAAAGTGGGAATCATGGTTCAAAAAAGTAACCGCATTGAAGTCAGAGAATATTCAGAGCTTCCTGCTAATATGCCCAAAAAAACGTGCCTTGCTCATATTGGACTTTTTGCACTAAACCTCTCTTTTGCAGAAAGGGTTTCAAAAGAAGAGTTTCCGTGGCATCTGGCCCGCAAGCTCGATACTGTTTCACAAAAATGGATCTGGAAGTTCGAGCGTTTTATTTTTGACATGCTTGTCCACTCTCACAAAACAAACCTTCTTCTCTATCCTAGAGAAGATGTTTATGCCCCTTTGAAAAATGCAACCGGCGATAAAAGTTTAGCTACCGTTCAAGCAGCTTTAAAGAGGCTGATCAGATAGCACTTGCAGCAGTCATGAGGTTTTCTTTTGGGATAGCCAGCCAATCATGAGTAAATAATTGCGTCACACAATACCCCAAACTTTCAAGCGTGTCGAGAGTGTGCATGATTTTCCGACGAATTTCTTGTGGAGCGCTTCCGAATTCATTCCCGCCTTGGATTTCAATAATAATGACTGGACGATTGGTTAAAATTGTTTCTTTTGCTCCAGCCAATGCCTGATCTTCCATTCCCTCAACATCCATTTTTATAAGTGACACATTTTTTAAATGTAATGAATCAATCGTTAAGAGTTGTACAAACTGTCCTGTGCCTCCGCCTAAAGGAGTTCCTCCTTCATTGCTTGAAACCAAGGGACTGAGTTCTATTTGTCCTTCCGTGGCGCCTACTCCTGCCCAATAAAAAATAACGTTTTTCAAGTTGTTAATATTCATGTTCATAAACAACTCTCTAAAGATCTTTGGTTGCGGCTCAAAAGCTATAACCTTACCATCTGCACCGACAGCTTGTGCGAGCGCCATCGTATGTGTTCCTATATGAGCCCCGACATCCAATACAGTTGTTCTCGGGCGCGCAAATTTTTGCAGAGTTTTTTGAATGTGAGATTCCCAAGTATGCCCTTTTTTAAGAACACCTTTAATCATATCATCCACATCATCCAGGTAAAAATATCCATTCTTGGGAACAGAAAAAAGTTGATAATCAGTCTGTGGAAAATATTTGATGGATTCAATAATCTTGTCGCGATGCTGTCCCTGGACAGCATCAAAAGCCATGTTTGCCGGCAGTATCATATTAACTTGCTGAGCAGATATAGAACTCTTTTGTTTATGCTTTGAAGTGTGCCTTGAGAAATATTTGAAGGTGAAGATACTTGTCGTGATAAACAGACATACAAAAATTGCATAAAACATCTTTTTCATAACAAAACCACTCCATATTTGAGAAAAAGAACTATAACAAGAGTCAACAGGGAGAGCAAGAATGTTATTTTAAAAGACGACAGAGCACTAGCACTATTGATTAAACTCATGCTATGATCATTTGAGGAAAGGTAGATATGAAAATAGGTTATTTTGGCGCTGGCTCCTGGGGATTTAGTTTAGCTTCTCTTCTTGCCTCTAAAGGACACACAGTTATCTTGTGGGGCCAGGATGAAAAGCAGATCAAAGAAATGCAAAAAACACGCGTTCATCCCAAACTTCCCGGATATCCTGCCGATAACAACTTGATCTTCACAACGGATTTTGCTGAAGCCCTCACGGGTGCAGAAGTGATTATTGAATCAGTCACCACCAAAGGCATCCGCCCTGTTTTCCAAAAAATTGTCGATATGGGCGGAACAAAAAGCCCTATCGTCATTACCTCAAAAGGAATCGAGCAAAACACATGCCTGCTTCTTCCTGAAATCGTCTTGGATGTCATGGGAATCGGCGCAAGATCTCAAGTGGGAGCGCTCAGCGGCCCTAGCCATGCTGAAGAAGTCGTGCAAAAATTACCTACTTCGATTGTTGCGGCTGCTTATGATCCAGCAATCATGCTCAAAATCCATGACCTTTTCTCAACACCTTATTTCCGCGTTTATCCTAACAGTGACATCAATGGCGTCTGTTTTGGAGGCGCGATGAAAAACCCGATTGCAATTGCTTGCGGCATTGCAGATGGGCTAGGATTTGGGGATAATACAAAAGCGGCTCTCATGACACGCGGCCTCCATGAAATGAGCAAACTCTCTGTCACAAAAGGCGCCAAATCAGAAACTTTAAGGGGACTATCAGGACTGGGCGATCTTTGCGTGACATGTCTTTCTAAACACAGCCGCAATTCGAAATTTGGAAGATATATTGGTGAAGGATATTCGCTCGAAGAGGCGCAGAAAAAAGTAGGAATGGTTGTTGAAGGAGCTTATACCTGTCTATCCGCTATGCAGCTTGCTGAAGAAGCAAAAATAGAAATTCCCATCACGGAAGCTGTCTATTCAATTCTCTATAACAAAATGAATCCCCGCGACGCTGTTAAACAACTCCTCCAAAGAGCCATTAAAGAAGAGCACCTATGATTCAGGGCACAAAAGTCGTTACATGTGAAGAGATGCGCAGGCTTGAAAAACTCTGCTCAGTTGAAGAACTCATGGATCATGCAGCTAGGGCGCTCTTTGCCGTGATTCAAAATTGGTTCGAGCTTTCAGGCGCTCCCAAAGAAGTGGTTTTAGTTGTTGGGAAAGGAAACAAGGGAGGAGATGCACTTTCTGTAGGAATTCTTCTTTTGCAAAAACACTACCTCGTATCGGCAGCGCTTGTTTATCCAGAAAGCGAGCTTACTCCTCTTTGCAAATCGCGGCTTGATCAATTTAAAAAAGCTGGAGGAGCTATTCATCCTCTCCATAAAGACAAAGAAGTTTTCACCTCACTTATTGTAGACGGAATCGTCGGAACAGGCTTTCACGGAGCTCCCGATGAAATATTGACGCATGCAATTCACTGGACAAATGCCCAAACAGCGCCGATCTTAGCCATTGATATTCCTTCAGGCCTTGATGGAACAACTGGCCGTGTTGAAAAAGTTGCAATTCACGCGTCAATCACATGCTGCTTAGGCCTTCCTAAAATCGGATGCTTTATTGGAAATGGCTGGGACCATGTCGGCGCGCTTTTAACGTGCGAGATCGGCATACCGCCTGACATTCTTTCTCAGGCCCAATCAACCGCGCTTCTTTTAAAAAAAGATCCTCTTCAGCTCCCTGCTATCCTCCGCTCACGCCACAAATACGAAGCGGGTTATGTTCTTGCCGTCAGTGGATCTCCTGAGATGCCCGGCGCTGCAGCGCTCTCTACGCTAGCGGCTCTTAGGAGCGGAGCCGGCGTTCTCAGGCTTTTTACCGAGGCAGATATATCTACAGCCATTTTTGCTCCCGAAGTCATCCGAGAAACTATTGATCTTACGCGAATCGAAGAAGAACAAAAGCAGGCAGATGCCCTCTTTATTGGACCAGGTCTCGGGCGCACGCGGCAAACACAAAAGATGTTTCAAAAACTCCTTGCTCGTTTAACAAAACCGACCGTCATCGATGGAGATGGACTTTACCACCTATCCTTAATGGGCAGCTTCACCCTTCCTCAAGGTTCCATTTTGACTCCGCATCATGGAGAAATGACACGGCTTCTCGGAGGGCCTCCAACGCTTGATGCCTGCCAAAGATGGGCCCTAAAACACTCAGTAACAGTCATTCTGAAAGGGGCTCCGACTATTCTCTTCCACCCTCAAAGACACCCCCTAATTGTGACTGCAGGAGATCCAGGAATGGCTACTGCCGGCTCTGGGGATGTTCTGACGGGAATCTGCGCTGCACTTTTAGCACAAAAAATGCCGCCAGATCAAGCAGCACCGCTTGCAGCTTATCTCCATGGACGCGCAGGCGAGCTTGCCGCCGAAGAGCTATCATCATATTGCATGATCGCCTCAGATATTATTCAGTTTTTACCGAAGGCGTTTGCGGATCTAGCTTGAATTTCAAGTACCAATTTAGAAAATGATTAAGTCCTTGCTCAAGCGATGTTTGAGGATTATATCCCAGCACAGACTGGCTTTTGGAAATGTCGGCATATGTCATGGGCACTTCGCTGGGCTCATCCGAGAGAAGCTCGAGGTTGGCTTTTTTACCTAGTTTTTGTTCGAGTAGCAGTACAAGTTTAAGCACCTCTTCAGGATTATTATTCCCGAGATTGAAGATTTCACAAGGAAGCGCCTTGTCTAAGGCTGCAACCGTTCCTTGGATGATGTCATCAATGTAGGTGAAATCTCGTTTCATGCGCCCTCCATTGTAAATCTGAATGGGCGTTCCACTTAATATCGCATCTGCAAAGCTGTAGTACGCCATATCGGGTCTACCCCATGGACCATAAACAGTGAAGTAACGGAGGCCTGTGACAGAAATGCCATATAAGTGATGGTAGGCTCGTGCCATGAGTTCATTCGATTTCTTTGTAGCCCCATAAAGGCTGGTAGGTATGTCTGTGGAATCCGTCTCAGAAAATGGGACCTTTTCATTCAAGCCATAAACCGACGAGGATGAAGCATAAATGAGCGGGATTTTAGGATGTTTCCGAATCAGCTCAAGTATCTGAAGAAATCCGTCGAGATTAGTATCGGCATACACTTGAGGATTGACTTTGGAGTATCGGACGCCTGCTTGCGCAGCCAAATGTACAACATGGGTAATCTGATATTGCTCTATGATTTTATCCAGAGCGTTAAGATCTCGAATGTCTGTTTCGATTACTGGAATGCCTAGTTCTTTAAGAATTTTTGCGCGCTTACGCTTTAATTCGGGTGAATAATAGTTATTAAAGTTATCGCAGCCGCAAACAAGATCTCCCCTGCTGCGCAAGTACTGAGCAAGATGGAAACCAATAAAGCCGGCAATGCCTGTAATGAAGATGTTCATTGAAATTATTCCACAATTCGTTGAAAAATGAGCCCTTATATGCAATTCATCTTATCAAGATTTTCGATATTTTACATTCTTTTATGTCTTTTGGGCTGCACCTGTGGGTGTACAAGGGCCCCTTATGTGGGCTCAGATGAGGTCGGCGCTGATGAACTTGTCATGGATTCTTATAAAATCCGCCAAGGCAAATTTTCAATTTTACAGCTTGAGGGTAAGGAATTTGTTGAACTGTCGCCAGAACTTTTAAAAGAATACACCGATGTCATTCAGGACGGCGATGTTTTGACGGTTGCAGTCTTTCATCCTACGCGGTCTGATATCTCTTCGGCTATTGCAGCATTAAGCCACTCAATCGGGTTTCCTGTTCAAGATGGAAAGGTGCGCCTTCCAGATTTAGAGCCTATTACAGTAGAAAATCTGACACTTGAGCGAGCTGCCATAAAAATCCAAGATTCGTATGCAGGAGAAATCCGGGACATCCAAGTCTTTCTAGGATATCGAGATCGATTAGAGAGAAAAGTCGAGCTTGCAGGACTTGTTTCGCTTGCAACCATTCCAGTCGATGGAAAAATCCGTCTTTTTGAAGTTCTTTCTAAAGCCAAAGTACCGACTCAAGCTAACCTTTTTAAAAGCTATATGGTCCGTGGAAGCGAGATGATCCCGGTTGATCTATATAAGCTCCTCAAAGAGGGGGACATGTCTCAAAACATCGTAATGCACGGAGGAGATAAAATTTATATTGCCGATCCTTCTGCTTCAACCCTTATGGTGTTAGGAGAGGTGGGCAAAGAAAAACTGGTCGACGTTCCAAATGGATTTATGACGATTCGGCAAGCGATTGCTGCAGCCGGCGGAATTCCTTATACTGGAAATAAATCATATATCCAGGTCATCCGCGGAAGTATTATGAATCCCAAAATTTATACACTGACTTGGGATCATGTGATTCATCTTCCGTCAGACAGCCTTCTTTTAATGCCGGGAGATATCGTTTATGTTGCTGCAACCCCCATTACACAGTGGAATCGATTCATGTCGCAGCTTCTTCCCACCTTTGTTAACATCGACCTCATCACGAAAGGAATTCGCAGCGTAGGAGTGAACGTCCCGTGAACCTTATTTTTACTTGGGATGATCTAAAAGCGATTATCAAGGCAAGACAAAAGTTGATCTTGGCCTTGAGTATTTTATGCACCATCGCGGTTTTCCTGTATCATATGAACTCTCCTTTATCCTATGAAGCCAAGGCCACTTTCAAACAATCATCCCAGCGTGGAGAACAAAGCATTGATCTTAAAAGCCTTATCCGTACCTTTTCCTCTAATGCTTTAGAAAGCTCTTCTGCATCCTTAATGCTCTCTGACTCCGTTCTAGAAAAAACCATTCAAGCGATGGGCCTTCAAGCTCAGATTGTGCAAAAAAGCTTTTGGAGTCCAATCTTTAAGAACCTTCTTGTCGAGTTTGGAGGAAAGCCAAAAGATGAAAAATACGCACAATTTTCATCTGTAACTTATAACGGAGAAAAACCTTTAGTGGTGTTTCTCAAAAAAGAATCCAAGAATGGATTTTCAATATACGATAAAAAACATCGATTTTTAACTGCCGGAAAATTCGGCATGCCGGTCCAGCTAAAGTCATTTGAGCTGACGCTAAACCGCCTTCCTTTTTCTGAAGAAGTCCCCCTCGTCCTGCATCCAATTCAGCCGGCCATTGAAACCCTGCGAGCAAAACTTACTATTAAAGCTTCGCGAGAAGATAAAAACCTACTCATTGTGAAATATGTGGATCAGCATCGGAAGCGAAGCGCTGCAGTTGTTAACATGCTCATGGCCATGTATGAAAAATATCTCATAGAAGAGAATCAAATCATCACTCGCGCCCAGCTATCATATCTCAATCAAAGGCAAGATGAACTGAGTTCAAAATTCGATCGGGATATCCAAGATCATGCAGTTGCTCTGCAGCGCAACCTGGAAAGCCAAGGCATGTTAGGGATCAAGGAAGAAATGGATTTTGTTTTAGAACCTATGCAGATCCATAAGACCCGCTTAAATGAAGTGGAGCTCGAGCTGCGTCAAATCGATGAGAGGATTGCCAAAGCCGATCTCGTGGCAAATCTAGCGAAAAGCCAGCCTCTGTTAATCGAGAGATATTCGAAGGCGCTGACAGATCAAATCGGATCGATAAAAGAGCTTGTTGAGCAAGTAAGGCGCAAAGAGAAAATTGTTAATCAGGCTCCTGCTCAGCTGCAGCCTGCTATCGAAGAATTTAATCTAGCGCTCGATACCCATGAACCCGATGGAAACAGCAAAATTGAAACGATCCTCCATGAATTTATCAACCACCTTGCTTATCGTGAAAAATCCTTGAAAGAAAGCAGCCAGTGGATTCAAACAACTCAAAACGATTTATCCGGGATCAGCTTGGAAGTTGCCCGCCGGCAATTTGATAACTACAGTACACAGTTTGACGACCTGCATGCTCAGCTCAAGCAAGTCGTATTTATGCGCGATCATCTATTCGATCCTCATTTTGAAATCAGCACTCTTTCTAATGTCTTAGCCGATTCTGTGACACAGCAGATGGTACAAAGATCCAGCGAGCTGGAAGCGCAGCTTCATGACGATGTACATCGTTCTGTGCGAGATAAAGAACGCTTCAAAACCACACTGGCCATTCACAAACGGTTTCTTGAGTCGCACCTAAATCAAACGCTGCAATTAGGAAAGATCCGCATCGACCTCATCAAGGAAAAACTCTCCTCCTTGTATACCGTAATGAAAACCCTTCTAATACAAGAGCAAGAAGCGCTCAAAGGAAAAATTGCTGAGCTGACTCAATCGATGCAGTCGCTTCCTGGGCTTTGGGTTCATGAGAATCGTCTTAAATTTAAATCCGATCTGACCAAAGGAATGATGGAAGGACTCGTGCACATTGCCGAAACCAAAAACCTCGCACATCATTTGTATCAAGTAGAATCAAGACCTTTGGACTTTGCTAGAGCGCCTCTAGGATTTATTAAACCTCATCTTTTTGCTAAATCGATATTATCTTTTTTTCTAGGGATGATCCTCTTCTCATTCTTAGCGATAATTCATGCTTTGATGAAAGGATTTCCTATTTCGCAGGCAACGCTCAAAGAGATGGGAGCACATACCTCAGGTTCTCTTTCCTTGTCCTCGCAATTGGAAGAAATCCGAGAAAAGGATAAAGAAACACTGCGTAAAATCGCCGCATTTCTCCTTGATGATCAAGAAACACATCAACGGATCGTCTCCGTCATTGGAGAAAGGCAAACCCATTTTTCCCCTGCACTCTCTGTTCTTTTAAAAAAATACAACAAGACAAGTTGTATTATGGACTGCAGTTTTGGAAAAATCATTTCCGATCAAGATTCTCCCGGTCTTTTCCAAGTATTACAGGGAGGGTCTCTCTTAGAAATAATCCGCCCCTTTCCAGCCCATGACTTTTTACCTGTGGGGGCTTCAACGCAAGATGGAGTTGAACTTTTAAAATCAAGTCAGTTTCAAAAGCTCGTTCAAGAGCTTTCAAGCAAATATAACTTTCTCTTTTTAATCTCCCGCACCCCTTTAGATTCATTGGAGTCGCAAGCCTTATTTCAACTGTGCACACATGGAATCGTAAATGCAGGAGTTAATATGGAGATAATCAAACCTTATCTTGATCACTCTCGACAAAAAGAAAAAAAACATGTTACCTTTATTGAAATTTTGGAGAAAGGATGAACATACGCCTGAAGGGACTATTAGCAATTCTACTGACAACATCTATTTTTGCTCGTGAATCTTTTGATGAATATCTTTTTACAGAAGAGCCTAAAACAACACCTGAGCCTTGGCTTACAGGACCTTTGCTCTCGCCTTCTGGCCATGTTGTTCCTCATGGCCACCAAAACTACGAACCGTATGTCTACTGGACACAAATAAAAGGGAGTTATGACGACCACTGGAAATCTCACTCCAGTTCCACTTTTAATAACGTCCTCTATCAATTAACAATGCAAATGGGTATTTTGCCAGACACTGAATTCGATATTGCTCCTCAATTTTCGTACAATGCCACAAAAGGAGAGCATACGTGGAGAGTGAGTGATCTCCCTATTACACTGGCTTTTCAGCTTTTGTATGACAAAATGGATAATTGGTCTCCCGGAATCAAATTGCGCTTTGGCGCTAATGTCCCTTTAGGCAAATATGATCACTTAAACCCAGATCGGTTATTGACAGATGCAGGAGGGATAGGCACATGGTATCCTAGCGTTGGGATTGTCTTCACACGACTTCATCACATCACCGGCGAGCAATTTTTTTCATGGAGAGCTTTTTTCGATTATTCAATTGGAACACCTGTTAATGTCAAAGGCCTCAGCTTCTATGGAGGAGTTCCTTCTTTTAATGGAATCAAAGGTACGCGAGGAACCGTTTATCCGGGGAATATTTTCCTTTTTCTTGCAGGATTCGAATATTCTCTAACACAAAATTGGGCCTTGGCTTTAGATGTCCAATACCAACATACCCAAAAGCGCCGATTTTCAGGACATAGCCCTGCTGGAACTAAACCGACGTCCCCCTCACGAGAATTTTTTGCCCTAGCTCCTGCCCTTGAATATAATTGGAGCTCAAATGTTGGACTGATTGCCGGCCCCTGGTTTACAGTTGCAGGCCGAAATGCTCTAGATTTCATAAGTTATGTTGTAGCGATCAACGTCTACAATTAACGTTTTAGAATCACTGTCGCATGCCGGCCGGTCGGTTTATCGCGCCGGTAAGAAAAATAGTCATCTTTGTTGCAATACGTGCAGATTTTTGCAATTTGTAAATGGTGCGGCAAGACTCCGGCATCCATCCACTGTTTGCGCGCCACTTCCCATAGATCAAAGTAAAGAGGTTTAACTTGAAACTCCAAGAAGTGCTCTGGGAGCTCTGTTTTATAGTTAATAAACTGCGCGCAGCAGGGCCCTAAGCTGGGTGAAATCCCTACGATGAGGTTTTCAGGCTTGGATCCAAAACGGCTTTTCAATTGATCGACTGCCGACTGATAAATATTTTGCACATTTCCTCTCCATCCAGCGTGGATGTTAGCGATCACGTTTTGAACAGGATCATAGACAATAGCTGCTTGGCAATCGGCGTGTTTAATGAAAAGTCCGACCCCCTCTTTTGCTGTATAAAGCCCATCGCATTTTTCATCTGGATTCTCTAAAGAGATTTCTCGCACAATGGATCCATGAACCTGATACCCGCCTGCAAAAGCTGCACATCCCATGAGCCTCAATAAAAGAGCGCGATTCTCTTGAATATGTTTTGGATTATCTCCAGTTCCACCACCGACATTAAGTCCGTGATAAGGAGCCTGGCTAACGCCTCCATGCCTCAAAAAAATAGCATGAGCTATCTGTGTAAACTCCTGGAAAATTTCGAATTCCAGCCACTCAATACTTTCTCTTTTATTTCTTAACATTTATCATACTACTTGAAATGGAAATCCGTCATTTAGCCTATTTTTGTCTCATGATGACCTTTGGTAGCCTTTGGATCCATCGGTCGGCTTGGCTATGGGGATCATTTCTTGCCCTTTCCTTTAGTTTAGCGATTTTTGGCGGTGTAGCTCAACCTTTTTCTCTTCTCGTGCTTGCACTTCTCTTCATCCTATTTTGGATATTAAAAAATCCGATTGCCGGAGGAAAAAGACACTTTCTTACTTTAACTGCGATCCTGCTAGCCGCCGGACTCAATTACCATTGGATTCCAGGATTTTGCAATTGGCAAATTTCAAACAACTTCTATCTTAACTTTGATAAGCCTCTGATCGGTCTTTTTCCACTTATTTTTCTTGTTACAGTGTGCCAGACTCGTGAAGATTGGATTAAAGTCGGCCTTAAAGCTGTCCCCTTGATTTTGCTCTTCATCTTCGGAATTGCCGCCTTAGCTCTTGGGACAGGGGTTATTCAGTGGCAAATTAAACTTCCATGCCACTTTCTCATTCGGATCATCTCTAATATGTTTCTGGTCGTGATTCCAGAAGAGGCTTTCTTCCGAGGGTTTTTACAAAGAGAGCTTTCCACACAAATCGGAAGAGGGCTCTTAGGAAAAACAGCAGGAATTATCGGCGCATCGCTTGTCTTTACGCTTTTCCACCTGGCATGGACAGCGTCCCCTGTAATGCTCGGCCTTGTTTTTGTGGCTGGCATTATTTATGGACTTATCTATGAACTTTCAGGATTTTTAGAGGGAAGCATTATCTGTCACTTTGGAGTAAACCTACTCCACATGCTTTTCTTTACGTATCATGCGGAGTAAG